>JAPPGV010000080.1 GCA_028821235.1 bacterium | reverse complement strand
GTCACTCAGGTGGTGTCTCCAGTTGAAGGAGGGGGAGCAGTTGTAGGCCAGCAGCTTGCCCGGGAACCGGGCGTGGATCGCCTCGGCGAAGGCCGCAGCTTCCTCGATGTCCGGTCTCGAGGTCTCGAACCACAGCAGATCCGCGAGAGGCGCGTAGGCCAGGGCCCTTTCCGTGGCGGCCTCCATCCCGCCCCGCACTCCGTGGTAACCCTCCGGAGTGCGCTCCCCGGTCAGGAACCTGCGGTCCCGTTCGTCCGCGTCGCTCATCAGGAGCCCGGCGTCGCGGGCGTCGGTCCTCGCCATGAGGAGGGTCGGCACGTCCATCACGTCGGCCGCCAGCCGCGCCGCGGTCAGCGTGCGGATGAACTGCGAGGTCGGCACGAGGACCTTCCCGCCCATGTGCCCGCACTTCTTCTCGGAGGAGAGCTGGTCCTCG
Source organism: bacterium (assembly GCA_028821235.1). Lineage (NCBI taxonomy): Bacteria > bacterium. The sequence continues at coordinate 2,714 of JAPPGV010000080.1, read as the reverse complement.
AAGTGGACGCCGGCCGCCCCTGCCTCGATCATCGCCTTCATCAGCTCGAAGGCGTGCACGGGACCGCCGAATCCGGCTTCCGCGTCGGCCACCACCGGGGCGAACCAGTCGACGCCGGTCTCACCGTTGATGGACGCGATCTGATCGGCGCGGGTGAGGGCGTTGTTGACGCGCCTGACCGCGGCCGGCACGCTGCTGGACGGGTAGAGGCTCTGGTCCGGGTAGGTCTGCCCCGACAGGTTGGCGTCGGCGGCGACCTGCCAGCCGCTCAGGTAGAGAGCCTTGAGCCCGGCCCGGACCATCTGGACGGCCTGCGCCCCGGTCAGGGCGCCGAACGTGCGGATGATGGGCTCGGTCTCCAGGAGCTCCCACAGCCGCTCCGCCCCGGCCCGAGCGATACTGTGCTCGATCCTGAGGCTGCCCCGCAGGCGGAGTACGTCAAGGGCGGTGTACGGGCGCTCTATGCCCTGCCACCTTGCCTCCCGGTCCCAACGGGCTTGGAGAGCGGCTGCTCTCCTGAACCTGTTCAGGCCATTCATCGACATGGCTCCGTCCCTCCCGGGTACCTATCTCGTACTGACGTGCTCCCGCTGCCTGCGCGTGGCGCCGCGACGGGATCGCTCCGGGTAAGCATGGTGGCGACGGGCGGAGTATGCGGTCATTTCAGCGATAAAGCTAACCTGTTTCTTTCGATCAAACTGATAGGCTGTAGCTATCGGCTCTGGCGGTGTGAGTGGAACTGAGAGAACTGGAGTCCTTCCTGGCGGCGGCCCGGATCGGCAGCTTCCGCGGAGCGGCCCGCGCCTCCTTCGTGAGCCAGCCTTCGCTCAGCGGCCGTATCAGGTCGCTGGAGCGTGATCTGCGTACCCCGCTCTTTCACCGTATGGGGAGGGGTGTCCGGCTGACCGAGGCCGGGGAGGCCTTCCTGCCCTTCGCCGAGCGGGTCCTCGAGTTCCTGGACAAGGGCCAGGAGGCGGTCCGCCAGACCCTCGACGAGCAGCAGGGAACCATCACCATCGGTTCGGCCCGCACCATCGGGACGTACATGCTTCCCCCCACGCTCGACCGCTTCCAGCGTCGCCACCCGCAGGTCTCAGCGCGCATCCGAACCGGACGGTCGACCGACGTTCTCGCCATGATCGTCGACGGCGTGGTGGACGTGGGCCTGTCGAGGGGTCTGGTGCATCCGGACGTGCACTCGATCTACCTGTACGACGAGGAGATCGTTCTCGTGGCCTATCCCGACCACCCTTTTGCGGAGAAGGGGTACGCCCGGATCTCGGAGGTGGCGCGCCAGCCCCTCATCCTCTACGACCCCAGTTCGACCTACTTCCTGCTCATCAACCAGGCGTGTCGCGAGGCGGGCATCGTCCCGCAGATCGAGACCACCCTCGACAGCATCGAGGCCACCAAGCGCATGGTGGCGCTGGGGCTCGGCATCTCCTTCCTGCCGCGCAGCGCCATCCGGGGCGAGGTCGAGATGGGCAGGCTGTTGCCCATTCGGATGGCCGAGAAGCACCGCGTCTACCTGCCCACCCACGTCCTGGTGCGGCGGGCCCAGCACTACAGCCCGCCGGTGCTGGCCTTCCTCGACCTCCTGCATGACCTTCACGGATGCGACTTGTCGGGCGTGCTCGGCAGGAAGGGTTGACGGGCCGCAGTCAGGGGTTCGTGGGAGGGCGGCGCCGTCTGGTGTAGCCCGTCATGCCAGCTGTGGCCGGAATCCGGGCCGGGTCGCACTCAATCCGTGCTGTAGGCCAGTTCCTTCAGCCAGCGCCGGTACTCGACCGCCACCCGGTCGGATCCCTTGATCTGGACCTCCGCCGACAGGTCCATCGGGAGTTCCTCCGGCCGCTGTGACTGAACGATGGGAAGGTCCTGGCCGATGACCAGCGCGTTGAAGTCGAGCATGTCCCGGTCGGTCTGCTCGTCCATCGAGTAGTCACGGCCCATGAAGGTGAAGCACCGCGACGTCTTGCGGCCGGTCGGGCACACCGTGAAGAACAGCAGGTATCTCTGCTCGAGCTGAGGGATCCACTGATCGAGGAGGATCGTGTTCGGCATGAACAGGCGGTAGTCGATCCGGACATCCACCGGGCCGCCCGACTCGAGACCCTTGTTCTTTCCCGAGTCGGCCGGCTCGGCCATGTGGGGGTGGTCGAAACGGAGCTCGTGTCCCACCCGTCCGATCCCGTGGTCCGGAACCTCTGGCTGGTCGCGGTCACCCAGCACCCCGTCGTGGACCCAGGCGAAGTGGGCGAAGTCCACGTAGTTCTCGATCCGGCGCGGCATCGAGCAGTTCCAGTCGTATGACGGCACCTCGATGACCCGGAAGCCCGGATCGTCCCGATAGGGGAACTCGGGGAGCGGGAACCGGGGTTCACCCGACATGCATACCCAAATCAGGCCGGCCGCCTCGGCCGCCGCGAAGCGGGTAAGCCGGGCCCGCTTCGGGATCCGGGTGCCGAAGCGGGACGGGATCTCCGTGCACATACCGTCCGGCCCGTATTTCCAGCCGTGGTAGGCGCAGCGAAGGGAGTCGTCCTCCACCCAGCCGAGCGACAGGGCCGTGCCCCTGTGCGCGCACAGGTCGCGAAAGGCCCGCACCTCGCCGTCCAGCCGGACGAGCACGATCTGCTCGTCCAGCAGCTTGGCGGAGATCGGCTTGTCCTCGCCGAGTTGCGAGGCGTAGGCGACCGGATGCCAGTAGTCGA
>JAPPGV010000079.1 GCA_028821235.1 bacterium | reverse complement strand
GGGTGGGGAATTTCAGTGATCAACTCCGGGGATTTTCAATGACCATCAACACCGTTGCTATGATCATCGATTGCCGAGTTGAGTATGCGTTCAGCGCAGCGGCAACAGTTACGGGTTGGCTGTGGGAGCCCGATGTTCTGAAAGGGGGCCTTGGTGGCACGTGTCATCGACCGACCAGCCTTCACAATGACCGTTGGTTGGTTGCTGGTGGCCGGGACCGTCCTAAGCGTCCCGCTCGGCATGCTCGCTGTCTTCTCGCTGGAGCCCGAAGAGGGTACCGGTGTGGACAGCGCGATGTCTCATCTGATAGCGGATGGCGGCATATTCGTTGCTCTCGCGTTCCTGCTGGGGATGATCGGTATGGAACGTGTACTCCAAGACGGGAAGAGCACCGTTTATCTCAGGCAAGCGGGCCTGGTCGTGTTAACCCTCGGCCTCATTGCGGAGGCGATATCGTGGACATTCTCTCACCTCCTGACAGCGCACTTTGACCGGGAACAGGCTTCCGGTACGTCTGAACTGTTCACCTCAGAGGGCACCCTGCTGATCTCCTTCGGGGTCTCGTTCGCATTGATCGGGGTGGGACTGTTCGCGCTGGGAACGATGGACGTTCGCTTGTTGGGACCGGACCGGGCGTTGGCCACCGCTCTCGGAGTGGTCCCGGGCATCCTTGGTGCGTGCCTCCTGCTGATCGCACTAGTGGGTGGCGGGGATTTGATCGGCTTGTATCAGTTCGGAAGCGGTGTCCTGCTGCTACAGACCATCTGGGTGTTCTTGATCGGGTTGGCCTTCATTCGGACCAAGCAGCCGGCCGACACGGGTCAAGAGACGGTAGGACAGCCGAGGAGTTGAAGCAGCGACGCGGTGAGGCCGAGCCCTGCCGCCCGGCGCGCCAGAGGACAGAGGGGATCAAACCACCACCACGCAGTGCGCTGTGTCCATCGCCCAGCTATACGCTTTGTATGGTTTGAATCATACAGTTCAGGACGATTCTGGGCTCCAGTTTGATAGCGTAGTGCATTAGTGATGAGGTGGTATCACTAGTCCGCGTACATCAACCGGATGGCATCGGTCAGGTAGGTGCGAGCCTTGTCGGTGAGGCGCTTCCAGCCGTACGTGTCGAGGACGTAGCGCATCAGCTCCTCGTGAGTGGCGCCCGGATGCATGTCGAGCCGGCGCTCCATCAGGGCCACCACCTCGTTGAGCGGCACTTCGTAGAGGTCGCGGTCTCCGATCTCGCGGACCACTACGGGGGCGCTCCCGGGTACCCGGAGAACGCGCTGCGACTCGCTGCCTCCCGGGCTGCCAAGCTCGTCGATCTGTACCTGGTTCTGGTCGAGCAGGCGGTTGACGGCCTGGGTGAGCTTGGACCTGGCCAGCTTGGTGACCCGCGTGGAGCCCGATCCCCGTATGTAGACCTTGTAGGCCCGGTCGGTCGTGACCGGTCCCTCCGTCTCGATGATCCTCCGCAGTCCGGGGACGGACCCGAACGGATGGGTGGCACTGGGGTGGGGAAGCCCGTCCTCCGCCCACTCGGTGTAGGGAAGCAGCGGCTGGGAGGCCGGGTGCGGTCCGCTACGCCGGCGCGCGGCACCGGTCGGGGAAGTTGAGGACGGTACTCCGGAACCACCGCCACTCGAGACCGGGCTGACCGGGGCCTCGCCCCTCAGTACGCGGGCCACGTCCTTCACGACGCTCTCCTGCGTACGGACCTGGGCTTCTGCGGCCCACCCGGCGATGTGCGGCGTGAGTACCACCTGATCGAGCGCCAGCAGCGGGCTGCCGGGAGCGAGCGGCTCCTCCTCGTACACGTCGAGGCCGGCGCCGGCGATCACTCCGTCGCGCAGAGCGGCCACCAGCGCCGCCTCGTCGAGGATGGGACCCCGGGCCGTGTTGATCAGGTAGGCGGTGGGTTGCATGGCGGCGAGCTCGTCCGCGCCGATGAGGTGCCAGGTCTCGTCGGTGAGGGGGACATGGACGGAGACGAAGTCGCTGCCGGCGAGCAACCCGGCCAGGTCGACGGGTGTCACGCCGGCCTCCTCGATAGCGTCCGGGGTCACGTAGGGGTCGCAAGCCTGGACCGCCATCCCGAACCCCAGGGCCCGCTGGGCCAGACGCCGCCCGATGGCGCCGAAGCCGATGATGCCCAGGGACTTGCCCTCCATCTCGACTCCCATGAACCGCCACGGAGGGCTGCGGTCCCCTGCCACGAGGGCCGTATGGGACGCCACCACGTTGCGAGCCAGGCACAGCATCAAGGCCATGGCGTGGTCGGCGACCGCGGCGGCCTGGGCCCCGGCCGCGTTCACGACCTTGACACCGCAGCCCGTGGTCGCCGGGAGGTCCACCTGGTCCATGCCGATGCCGATCCGGCCGATGACCTTGAGGCGCCGGCAACGCTCCAGAACGTCTCTCGTGAGCCGGCCGGGGAACAGCTGGTAGACGATCGCGTCGGCATGGCGCACCGCCGCCAGGAGGTCCTCCGGCGCGGTGACAGGAACCGTCCTAACCGTCCCGACCCCCTCGAGGGCCCGGCGCGAGGCAGGCGTCAACTCCACCCGGTCGAGGAAGACGATGTCATTTTCCATCAGCCGGTGGAGTGTACCGATGGCAGCCTGGTCCGTCGGCAGAGCGAGGAGGACCATGTGGTATCAATCTGGTATCATAATGCCATGGCCATGACCCTTCGCCTGACCGAAGACGAGCACACGGCGCTGCAGGAACGCGCCGCGACTGAGGGGATCTCCATGCAGGAGGCTGCGCGGCGGGCTGTCAGGGACTACGTCCTGAGGGGACAGCATCGAGAACGGGTGTCCGCCGCTGCCCGGCGCGTGATGGAGGCCCACGCCGACGCGCTCAGACGCCTGGGTGAATGAACCGTCCGGTCGTCTATCTCGACCTCGAGGACCTCTTGTACCTGGCCGGGATGCTGCTGGGGAACCCACCGCCCGTTCGTGAGGTGGGCCTGCTCGGCGCCGCGGTAGCGCGGCCCCAAACGACCGTATTCGGCGATGAAGCGTATCCGGACCTCTGGACAAAGGCCGGGGCCCTTCTGCAGTCGATCGTGAAGGGACATCCGCTGGTGGATGGGAACAAACGCCTCGGTTGGCTGGCCACCGCCACGTTCCTGGAGATAAACGGTGTCGCCGTGACAGCGATCCCGAACGACGATGTCTACGAATTCTTGGTGGCCACGGCCTCAGGCTCGGACGATGTCGATCGGTTAGCAGCGGGCCTTCGGCGACTAGTTGCGTCGATCTGAGCCGGCCTCGGGCTTTGCTCGTACCCGGCCCACGGGAGGGTGGATCACACGGGCGAGCGTTCAGGGTTCAGCCTGGATGATGGCAGGGGATCGGGCACGGATCGTATTTGTTCGCTTTATCGGAAGAAACCCGTACCGAACAATTGTGTGGCTCAGGCGTGTTGACTCAACCGAGATCCGGGCGGTAGCCGCCGGTCAGCCGACCACCGATGGCAGCCAGAGGACGGTGGCGGGGAACACCATAACCAGGATGAGCGCCACGCCCTGGAGGGCCATGAAGGGAAGGGCGCCCCGGTGGATGTCGAGCGTCTTGACCTCGGGTGGAGCCACGCTCTGGAGGTAGAACAGGGAGAACCCGACCGGCGGTGAGATGAAGGCCATGTTGAGGTTGATGGCGATCATCACCGTGAACCAGATCATCAGGGAAGGAAGGGTCTCGAAGGGCGTTTCCCCCAGCTCGTGAAGCACCCGGATCGCCGGGACGAAGATCGGCATGACGATGAAGGTGATCTCGATGAACTCCAGGTTGATGCCGAGCAGGAACACCGCGATGTTGGCGATGATGATGAATCCCCAGAAACCGCCCGGCAGGCCGGTGAGTATCTCCTGGGCCAGCCGCTGGCCTCCGAGCTGGTCGAAGACCAGCTGGAAGAAGGTCGAGCAGAACAGGATCATCAGCACCAGACCGGTGATGTGGGCGGTCGAACGGGTGGCGCCTGCCAGAACCGGCATCTTCATGTTCCGGTTCAGGGCGGCCAGGACAACCGCGGCGGTGGCCCCCACCGCGCCGGCCTCGGTCGGCGTGGCGATTCCCGTGAAGATCGACCCGAGCACGGCCAGGATCAGGAGGAGGATGGGCACCACCGCGATCAGCAACTCGCCCACCAGGGCCAGGCCGCGGATAGTGCGCGCCTCCTCGGGAAGGGCCGGCGCCACCCCCTCCTTGGTGTAGGCCTTGAAGATCACCCAGAGGCCGTAGATGGTGGCCAGCATCAACCCGGGGACCATCGCCCCCAGGAACAGGTCGCCCACCGATACACCTACCACCTGGGCCAGCAGGATCAGGACCAGCGAGGGCGGGAGCAACTGGGCCAGGGTGCCCGAGGCGGTGATGAGGCCGGTGGCGAGCCGGTGGTCGTACCCGTAGCGCACCATGGTGGGAAGGGACAGGAGGCCCATGACGATCACGGTGGCCGCCACCACGCCGGTGGCCGCCGCCAGCATGGCTCCGACTATCACCACGGTCAGCCCCAGACCTCCCTTGAGCCGGCCCAGCGCCATCCCGATGGTGGTGAGCATGCGCTCCGCCAGCCCCGATTTCTCGAGGATCGCCCCCATGAACACGAAGAAGGGCACCGCCAGCAGCGTGAAGTTGTCCACCGCCTTGAACCAGCGGCTGAACAGGATGATCAGGCGGTTCAGGTCGAACTCGCCCAAGAGGAGGCCGATGGCCCCGAAGATGACGGCCGTACCGGCGAACGAGAAGGCCACCGGGTAGCCCACCAGCAACAGCACCAGGAAGACGGCGAACATGATCATGGCGATCCATTCCGCGCCCATTACTCGATCCTCAGCGGCGCGTCAGAGCGCCTTTCCCGTATGCCGATCTCCCTGCCGGTCAGGCGAGCCGCAAGCCGGATGAGGGTGGCGATCGTCTGGAGGCCCAGCAACAGGAAAGCCGCCAGGATCATCGCCTTGAGCGGCGCCCGCGGCAGGCCACCCGGATCGGGCGAGACCTCCCAGATGCGCCAGGAGTCCAGTACCGGCTTGTATGACACCCAAACGGCCAGGGTGACGAAAGGCGCCAGGGCGACCAGGTGGCCGACCAGGTCGATCCTGGTCTTCACCCTCTCGGAACGTTCGGCATACCAGAAGTCGACCCGCACGTTCCCGTCGTGACGCAGCAGGTAGGGGAACATGAGGAGGAAGAGGACTCCGTATATGTACCACTGCGCCTCGATCCACGTGTTGTTCACCAACTGGGTCTCGGTATAGCGCCCGACGTAGCGCAGGAAGACATTGAGGAAACCTACCGGGATGAGGATCGCCACCAGCACCCGGGCGATCCATCCGCAACTCTCGGTGAGGGTGTCGGCCACCACTACCACAGTCCGGGCGATCGCGTCCAGAAAGGCACCGATCGCTTGCACGCTAGACCGTCACTCCGGAGGCTGTTGGCCGTTGGTATGCCACTGGGCAGAACCCTACCCGCACCACTGCCGGGGCGCGCCGCGAGGCAGCCGGATCACACCGTGGCGTTGGTGCCGACCACCGCGATGAACAGCCCGAACAACCCCAGCAGGACTACGCCGTGGGAGCGTCCCAGACGGGATCGGGTAGCGGCCATGATCCCCACCGCAACTCCGATCACCATCATCATGACGTGCTCCCAGACTCGTCGCTCCCCGATCGGGCCGGCGCCCACCATCCCGGCCACCCCGACCACCAGGAAGGAGTTGAAGAGGTTGGACCCCAGGAGGTTGCCGATCACCAGTTCGTTGGCCTTCCGCCGGGCGGCGGCCACCGCGGTCACCAGCTCGGGCAGGCTGGTTCCCAGGGCGAAGATGGTGGCGCCCACGAACCCCCCGGCCAGCCCGTAGACATCGGCCACCTGGCTGCCTCCCTCGACAAGGAGCCAGGCCCCCGCCACGATCCCCACTATCGACATGGAGGCGCGTCCGATCTCCGGCGCCGCCTTGTCGCCGGTCCCTTCGATCATCTCGTCGAATACAGAGCCGGGGGACGTGACGGCTACCCGGGCCTTGACGTCGTGCCTGGACCAGGCGAGCAGGCACACCGTGGCGATGGCCATGCCCGACACCAGCAGGACGCCTTCCCACCGGGCCAGCGTGTCATCCCAGGCAGCGGCCATCATCGCCGCCATGGCGACCAGCGTGATAATCCCCTCGCGGCGGATGGTCCGCAACTGCCCGACCACCGGCGAGATGACCGCGCTGACTCCTAGCACCAGCGACAGGTTGGCGGCGTTGGAACCCACCACGTTGCCCACCGACTCGGCCAACTCCCCCCGGACCGCCGCCACCGCGCTCACCACCATCTCCGGGGCGGAGGTGCCGAAGCCGATCACGAGGGCTCCGACCAGCACCGGCGAGACCCCCCAGATGTGGGCCAGACGGGCCGCCGCCACCACGAACGGATCTGCGGACAGCCAGAGCAGGACGATGCCGGCGGCGATTAGAGCTAGACCCAGCCAGAGCACCGGCAGAGCCTACCGAGCCGGGAAGCACCACTACCGTATGGTGACCTGAAGCCTCGCCATCGGAGCGAGCCCGCAGTTCACCGGGAACGATCATGCCGGATGTTTTCATAGTTGACGCCTGCCGGACCCCGATGGGTCGCCTGGGTGGTCAACTGGCTGCAGTCCGGCCCGACGATCTGGCCGCCCACGTGATCCGCTCGCTCTTGGAGCGTAACCCGGGCCTTACCCCCGAGATGGTCGGGGACGTGGTCTGGGGCGCGGCCAACCAGGCCGGAGAGGACAACCGCAACGTTGGCCGGATGGCGGCGCTCCTGGGCGGCCTCGGTATCGAGACGCCCGGCCAGACCGTGAACCGGCTGTGCGGTTCGAGCCTTCAGGCGGTGATTACCGCCTCCCACTCGCTCATGGCGGGATGGGGAGATGTGATGATCGCAGGGGGCTCCGAGTCGATGAGCCGGGCGCCCTTCGTGGTGACCAAGCCGGAGCGGGCCTACGGGGTGGGAGCCCCGCAGATGGTCGACACCGTACTGGGATGGCGGCTGATCAACCGCCGGATGCAGGCCGCCTACCCGCCGCTCAGCCTGGGCGAGACCGCCGAGACGGTGGCCTCGGCCTACGGCGTCACCCGCCACCAACAGGACAGCTTCTCGCTGACCAGCCACCGGAGGGCGGTCGCCGCACAGGAGTCGGGCCTTTTCGACGCCGAGATCGTTCCCATCGAGGCGCCCGCCGGGCCCAAGGGGCGAACTATGGCGCTGATCGAACATGATGAGGGCCCGAGACCGGATACCTCCCTGGAAGCCCTGGCCAGGCTCCGGCCCGTCTTCGTCGAGGGAGGCACGGTCACAGCCGGCAATTCATCCCCGATGAACGACGGGGCCGCCGGCCTGATCCTCGCAACGGCCGCCGGGCTGGAGCGGACCGGGCTGGCCCCGATGGCCCGCCTGGTGTCGTCGGCGGCGGCCGGGGTGCACCCGGACGTGATGGGGATCGGCCCGGTTCCGGCCTCCCGCATGGCGCTGGCGCGAGCCGGCCTTAACGTGTCCGACCTCGACCTGGTGGAACTGAACGAAGCCTTCGCCGCCCAGGCCGTGGCCTGCCGCGATGAGTTGGGCCTGGATCCGGACCGGATCAACGTCAACGGCGGGGCCATAGCCCTGGGCCACCCGCTCGGGTGCTCGGGCGCGCGCATCGTCACGACCCTGGTGCACGAACTGGCCCGCCGCCGGGGGCGCTATGGCCTGGCAACGATGTGCATAGGAGTCGGCCAGGGAATCGCTCTCGTCGTCGAGCGGGCGTAGAAGGGCATTGGACTTACCGTTACCCCTACCCCCAACCGCGGAGAACGCGAAAATCGCCGGAACACACCCCACCCGGCGGGCCCGGCCCCCAGCCACCACCTCCTTCGGTCCGAGCGCGACCCGCCATCCCCGTACTGGGTCGCTCCCGACTGATCCCTGATCCGGTCCCTCCGACGTCGAAAAGCGAGAGCCCGGTGGTGTTTGTGACTGCCGGGCAGTATGCGGCGGGATGCCGGCGGTTTCAACCCCCTTGTCGGGCGGCGTTGCAAGTGTCCCGCCAGTCAAGCCAGTCGGGGACTGCCGACAGGTCGTAGCGGGGGCCGTTGATCGACAGCGTTATCAGGGTGGCCCCGGCCGCCAGGAGTCCGTCGGCGCGGTGGATGTCCCGCGGATCCTCGACCTCGATCGCCCGCTCCACCTCGGCCGGGTCACGTCCTGCCTCGCGGCACCACTTGTCAAGGATTCGGTTCTTGCGGGTGAGCGTCTCGGGACCGCCGAAGCCGTGCCAGATGTCGGCGTAACGACCTGCGAGCCGCAGGGTGTGCTTCTCGCCCATGCCGCCGATCAGCATGGGAATATCCCGCACCGGGGGAGGGTTGAGGAGCCGGAGGCGCTTGGTGATGCGGTACAGACCGGATTCGAAGTCCCGGAGCCGGGTCCCGCCGGTGCCGAACGGGTACTCGTATTCGCTGTAGTCCTTCTCGCACCATCCTGCGCCGAGGCCCAGGACGAGGCGACCCTCGCTGATGTGGTCCACGGTGCGGGCCATGTCGGCCAGCAGGTGGGCATTGCGGTAGGAGTAGCAGGTGACCAGGGCGCCGATCTCGACCCGCTCGGTCACCTCGGCGAACGAGGCGAGCATGGTCCAGCACTCGAAGTGCTTGCCGTCCGGATCCCCGTACAGAGGGAAGAAGTGGTCCCAGTTGAACACCATGTCCACGCCCATCTCCTCGGCCCGGACGGCGGCCGCCCTGATGTCCCGGTAGTCGCCGTGTTGGGGGCGGATCTGCACCGAGATCCTGACGGGATGGCTCATGTCTTCTCTCCGGCTGCCTAGAGGGGTGGAACGCCGGCCGGCCGGTCGCCGAACTCGGGGTTTTCGGTGCGGGTCCGTTTCAGCTCCCAGAAGCCTGGTACGGCAGTGACGGCAACCAGACCGTCCCAGAGCCGCAAAGAGTCGTTGCGGTCCGGCACCCGGGTGATCACGGGGCCGAACATCCCGACCCGGTCACCCCGGGCATCCTCCATGGCGATGATCGGAGTGCCCACGTCATCGCCCACCAGCGCGAGCCCGGCATCCATGCGGCGGCGGATCTCCCCGTCCCACGAGCCGTCACCGAAGGCCCGGGCATGGCCGCGGTCGATGCCGATGGCCGCCAACGCCTCGGCCACGTCGAAGTCGAACAGGTTCTCGTCGTTGTGGATGTGGGTGCCGAACGCCCAGTAGGCGCGGAACACGCCCTCGTTGCCCAACTCGGTTCTCACCGACTCCATCACTCGCAACATGCCGTGCGTCCGGGAGGTCGTCCGGTGCCGGTCGGAGCCCGGTTCCGGAGCGTTCTTGAACATCAGGCTGATCGGTTCCCACTCCACCCGCACGTCCCTGTCCGGAGTTACCTCGTCGACGACCCACCGGGCCGTCACCCAGCACCACGGTCAGAGCGGGTCAACCCAGAATGAAATATCCATAGCCTGTTTCCTCTCCCTGTGTCGGTCCTGACGTTACTCCGGAAGAGCCCCGGCCATCGCGCCCGTCTCGCGCTCCCTCATCTTCACCAGGGCCGACAGGCGCTCCAGCTTCTGCTCCACGGCCTTGGCGGCATGGGGGAGAGGGTTCTCGGCCAGGAAGGCCGCCACGTCGGCGGCCACCTCGGGATGGGATAGGGCCGGGAAGCCGTCCGCCATTCGGGACTGGGTCATCGGCGGGGCGATCTCGAGGATGCCATGCCAGCGATCCTTGAACCTCGACCAGGCATAGCGACCGGTGACCCGGTTGGCCAGCATCCGGGCCAGCACCCAGCTGGTGTCCTGGCTGCGGACGGTGCGGTCCGTGATGAGCTCGAAGGTGCGATCCACGGCGTCCTCGTCATCGAACGAAGCCAGCGCCCGCAGGTGCTTGAGGGACTCCTGGGGGTTGCGCACGGTCCGGTACCGGTCGAGGAACCTCTCGTAGGTGTCGGCGTCCCCGTGCGCCGCGCAGACCGAGATGACGGCCCCCGCCACCTCGGGATCCACCGAAGTGGCGTCGGCAAGCCGCTGCTCGTAGACGCTCCGGGCCTGCTCGACCACCTCGGGGAGGTTGGCCAGCCGGCCCAGTGCGTCGATCACCCGCCCGCGGAGGCGGCGCTCCAGGTCGGTCTCCTCGTCGGCGGGTGCCCATCCCAGCCGATCGGCCAGAGGGGCGAGGAGCCCGGCCACCCACCCTTCGTAGCGGGGCCGGGCGCCGTCAGTGACCAGATGGTGCCCGATGGCGCCGATGGCGCCCAGCAAGGCTCCCCAGACCGCCTGTTCGCGCTCGTCCCCGAAGGCAGAGGCCAGGCTCACGAAACGGGACACTCCGGATCGTCCGGACTCGACGAAGGTCCAGGCGTCGTCCACCAGCACGAACCTCTCCACCGGATCCAGCAGGTGGAGCCGGCCGACGAGCGCTTCCAGCAACGGCTCCTCGTATCGCGACCGGTAGAACCCGTGCCCGCCGGCGTTGGCGATCACCCAATCAACCGGTCCGCCCAGCGGGACCGTGATCCGCGATCCTTCCACCAGGACGCTGGTCTCGAACGGGTGTCCGCCCGCCATCCCTCGTAGCCGGACCGGAACCTTCCACGTGCGGGTATCGGCAGGATCGGGGATCAGCAGGAAGCGGCTCTGCTCCAGGGAGATGCCGCCATCGGTGATCCCGACGGTCAACTGCGGGTAACCGCCCTGGAGTATCCAGGTGTCCATGATCTCGCCCACCGGGCGACCCGAGGACTCGTCCAGGCTCTCCCACAGGTCGCTCGTCTCGGTGTTGCCGTAGGCGTGGCGGCGCAGGTAGTTCTCGACCCCGGCTCGGAACGGCTCCTCGCCCAGGTACTGCTCCATCATCCGGAGCACGGCCGAGCCCTTGCCGTAGGTGATGCCGTCGAACATCCCCTCCGCCTGGGCGGGAGAACGCACCTCGAACTCCACCGGCCTCGTTCCGGCCAGCTCGTCGGTCTTGAACGCCCAGGGACGCTCGGCCGCCGCGAACTCCAGCCAGCGCTTCCACTCGGGACGGAAGGCATCGACGGCCTTCATCTCCATGAACGTGGCGAAGGCCTCGTTGAGCCAGATGCCGTTCCACCACTTCATCGTGACCAGATCCCCGAACCACATGTGGGCCAGTTCGTGCCCGATCACGTCCAGGATCCGCATCTTCTCCGCCGAGGTGGCTATCTCCTCGTCGACCAGTAGGACCGATTCCCGGTAGGTGATGCATCCCAGGTTCTCCATGGCGCCGAAGGCGAAGTCGGGGATTGCCACCATGTCCACCTTGTCGCCCGGGTACGGGATGCCGTAGTAGGTGGCCAGGTAGTCGAGGCAGAACCGGCTGCACTCCAGCGCGTACCCGGTCAGGCGCATCTTGCCCCTGGGCGCCACGATACGGAGCGGCACCCCGTTCACATCGATCAGCGCGGTTGCCTCGAAGGGACCCACCACGAAGGCCACCAGATACGTAGACATCACGATGGTGTCGGCGAAGGTGATCGCCACCCGGCCGTCGCCGAGGGGCGCCCGCTCGACCTCGGCGCCGTTCGAGACCGCCATCAGGTCCTCCGGCACCACCAGGGTGACCCCGAAGGAGGCCTTGAAGTCCGGCTCGTCCCAGCACGGGAAGGCGCGGCGGGCATCGGTGGCCTCGAACTGGGTGGTGGCTATGACCTGTTCGTTTCCCTCCTCATCGTCGAACGTGGACCGGTAGAAGCCCCGGAGCTGATCGTTCAGGATGCCCGTGAACCGGCAGCGGAGCTCCCATCGGCCGGCCGATAGCGGCTCGGAGACCCGGAGGGTGGCCCGCTGCCGTTCGTCGTCGTACTCGACCTCGGCCTCGGCGCGGGCGTCTCCACGGACGAATCGAGCCTGATCGATCTGCAGCTCGGCGGCGTTGAGCACCACATGATCGGTAGCCTCGACCACGTCCAGGGTCACCACCTCGGACCCGGCGAAGGTGGCGGTATCGAGGTCGGGCTCCATCCGCAATCGGTAGTGGCGGGGGACCACTCGGCGGGGCAACCGGTAGGAGGGTTCGGTCATCATGACTCCATGGCTCGGGAATCCGGGAGGGAGATGCCCGAACTCGATACGATCCGATCCATGTACCAGCCCGGCATCGCCGCCATGTTAAGCAGCACCGAGATCGTGCCCGACGCAGCGGCCGCCCCGTTCTCCGGTGGTCGGCGGTGAAGGGGAGTGGTCTGCTCGCTCTCGAGCCCATCCTCGTCCCCAAGCCGTGGGGCGGGCGCCGGCTGGCAGGGCTCGGCAAGCCCCTGCCGCGTCATCTGCCCGCCGGCACCACCTACGGGGAGTCCTGGGAGGTGGCCGACCTGCCCGACGATGCCCTGGTGGCATCCGCCACAGGCCGGACGTTGGTGGCGAGCGGCCCCCATCGCGGCAAGAGCCTACGGCGGCTGATCGCGGAGTCGGGGTCCGAGCTGCTGGGCTCCGCCTCGCCCACCTCCGCAGGCGACTTCCCCCTCCTGCTCAAGCTGCTCGATACCGCCGAACACCTCTCGATCCAGGTCCATCCCGACGAGAAGTACGCCGGCCGGCGCCGTGAATGGTTCTCGAAGACAGAGTCCTGGTACGTGATTGACGCCGAACCCGGGGCCGCCATCTTCAAGGGCTTGCGTACCGGAGTCACGTTGGATGACGTCCGGGCGGCAGCGGGAACGCCCGCTTTGGCCGGGCTCCTGCAGAGAATCTTCGTGAAACGGGGGGACTTCCACCATCTTCCGGCCGGGACGGTGCACGCCCTCGGCGCCGGCGTAACCGTTGCCGAGGTCCAGACCCCGTCGGATACGACCTTCCGCCTCTACGACTGGACGGAGGAGTACCGGCGTCCCGAGCGTCTGCTCCATGTCGAGGACGCCCTCGGGGCGTTGGTCCCCGGGCACCGGCCGGTCCCCTCGACCCCGGCGGCGGACAGTGCCGGGAGCCGCATCCTGGTAACCACGCCTCACTACTGGATCAGGGAACATTGCCTCGCTGCAGGGGACCGAGCGGCGCTCGTCCGGGAGCCGGAGTTGCGGATCCTGATGGTCACCGGCGGATCGGTCTCCGTCGGGAACGGGAAGGCTCCGCTCACCGGGGTCCCCGCCGGAGGCACCACTCTGATCCCTGCCGGAAGTGCGCTCTCAGCGGTGGTCACACCCGAGGAGAGAACCACCCTCCTGGAGATCGGCCTGGTGGCGGCCGGCTAGCGGCGATTCCCCTTTGACGCCCGGCCGGATGGCCGAAGCCGAGCCCTGGACCGATCCGCGTCTCGTGCTACCGGGCGCCCGGCCGCGTCCAGTCGGTGTGGAAGAACTCCCCGCGGGGGCGGTCGACCCGTTCATAGGTATGAGCGCCGAAATAGTCCCGCTGGGCCTGGATGAGGTTGGCCGGAAGTCGCTTCGACCGGTAGGAGTCGTAGAACGCCAGGGCCGAGGCGTATGCCGGAACCGGTAGCCCGACCTGGACGGCTGTGGCGACCACGCGCCGCCACCCGGCTTCGGCCTTGCCCAGCGCGTCGGCGAAGAAGCGGTCCAGGATGAGGTTGGGCAGGTCGGGCCGCCTCCGGTAGGCGGCGGTGATGTCGTCCAGGAAGGCCGCCTTGATGATGCATCCCTCGCGCCAGAGCTGGGCGATCCTTCCGTAGTCGAGATTCCAGCCGTACTCGGAGGCGGCGGCGCCGAGCAGCATGAAGCCCTGGGCGTAGGACACGATCTTCGAGGCGTACAGGGCGTCGTGGATGTCGTCGACGAAGTCGGCGCCCAATCCGTCGGCCTGTTTCACCCCCGAGCCCACCCGTTCCGCCGCCTCGAACCGCTGATCCCGCAGCGAGGACACCACCCGGGCGTACACAGCCTCGGCCACCAGGGTCAACGGGTAGCCGAGGTCGAGCGAGGAAATCACCGCCCACTTACCCGTCCCCTTCTGGCCGGCGGCGTCCAGGATCCGATCGAGCGTGGGCTCGCCGTTCCCGTCCGTGTGGCCGAGGATGTCGGCGGTGATGTTGACCAGGTAGGAGTCGAGCAGGCCCCGCCCCCAGGTCCGGAACACCCCGGCCATCTCCTCGCAGGTCATGCCCAGCACCACTCGCATGAGGTGATACGCCTCGGCGATAACCTGCATGTCCCCGTACTCGATGCCGTTGTGGACCATCTTGGTGTAGTGGCCCGAGCCGTCCGGGCCCACCCAGTCGCAGCACGGTGTCCCGTCCGCCACCTTGGCGGCGATGGCCTGGAGCACGCCCTTCACCTCCGGCCAGGCCGCCTCGTAGCCGCCCGGCATGATGGACGGGCCGTTGCGGGCGCCCTCCTCGCCCCCGGATACGCCCGCACCCACGAACGACAGCCCCCGTTCCCGGAGATCGCTCACCCGCCGTGCCGAGTCCTCGAAGTGGGAGTTGCCGCCGTCGATGACGATGTCCCCCTCATCCAGCAGCGGGACCAATCCCTCGAGGACGGCGTCCACCGCCCGCCCGGCCTTGACCATCACCATCACCCGGCGGGGCCTCGTGAGTCGCCCCACAAACTCCTCCAGGGTCTCGGCCCCGATCACGGCGGCGCCGGCGGCCGGGCCGTTGACGAATTCGGTTGTTCGACTAGTGGTCCGGTTGTAGACGGCCACGGTGTACCCGTGATCGGCCATGTTCAGCACCAGGTTCTGGCCCATGACGGCCAGCCCGATCAATCCGATGTCAGCGGTTCTCACGTCTCCCCTCGGGTAAGCAGGCCCGAATCTACCGACATTTTCCGTATCCGCCCGATCCGATGCCGCCGCCGATCCGGTTCTGGCCTTACCCGCCAGGAAGCGAGATCGAGCGTCCGGTCCGCGACCTGCTGGCCCGCCTCGGCGCTGCCGTACCCTAGGGGGAGTGGGCACTCACCTCGGCATCGACATCGGCGGGAGCGGCATTAAGGGCGCCCCGATCGACGTGCTGTCCGGCGCGCTCACGGCGGATCGGCGCCGTATCCCCACCCCGCAGCCCGCGCTGGTCGAACCGGTGTCGCGGACCCTCCGCGAGATCGTGGGCTCCTTCCCCGGCGTGACCGGTCCGGTCGGATGCGCGTTCCCCGGGATCGTCATCGCGGACCGGATCTATTCGGCCGCCAACCTCGACGCCGGCTGGATCGGAGTCGATGCCGGAGCGCGGTTCTCGGAGGCCTGCGGGCGGCCGGTGGTGATGATCAACGACGCCGACGCGGCGGGCCTGGCGGAGGCCCGGTTCGGCGCGGCGGCCGGGCGGTCGGGGGTGGTCCTGGTGCTCACGCTGGGGACCGGCATCGGCTCGGCCCTGCTGAACGACGGCCGGCTGGTTCCCAACACCGAACTGGGCCACCTCGAGCTGGGCGGTGAGGCCATCGAGAAACGTGCCTCCAACCGGGCGCGCAAGACGCAGGGACTCTCGCTCGATGAGTGGACGGAGCGGCTCAACCAGTACCTGGCCCACCTGGACCGGCTCCTCTCTCCCGATCTGGTGGTGATCGGCGGGGGTATCTCGAAGCGCTTCAAGAAGTTCGGCCCCCGCCTGCGTTCCCGGGCCGAGGTGGTGCCCGCCGCGCTGCGCAACAACGCCGGCATGGTTGGTGCGGCGCTGTGGGCCGCCGGGTAGCGGCTCGCTCAGCCGACCGCGGAGAAGCGCCGGTAGCGTCCGGCCCGGTCGGGAGGCAGCCGGACACTGACCAGGGTGCCCTCCGCCCTATGGTCCTCGGTCAGCACTTCCGCCTCGCGGCGGAGTTCCCCCAGGACGGATCCCTCGGTGTAGGGAATCACCAGGTCGATCTCCAGGAAGCCCCGGGTCAGCACGCCGGCGATCCGGTCCGCCAGCTCCTCGAGGCCGGTGGCCTCCGCAGCCGAGACGAGCACTGCGTCCGGATACAGCTGCTCGAAGCGAGAGATACCGGTCCTGTCGGCTGAGTCGGACTTGTTGAGCACCAGGAGCTCGGGGATCTGGCCGGCCCCGATCGAGCCGAGTACCTCCCTCACCGCCGAGATCTGGCCGGGCGCACCGGGTTCGGCAACGTCCACCACGTGTAGCAGCAGGTCGGACTGGACCGTCTCCTGGAGGGTGGAACGGAATGCCTCGACCAGTTGATGGGGCAGCCTGCGGACGAAGCCCACCGTGTCGGACAGCAACACCTGGCGCCCGGTGGGGAGCTCGAGTCGGCGGGTGGTCGAGTCGAGGGTGGAGAACAGGCGGTCCCGGGTGAGCACTCCGGCTCCGGTGAGGGCGTTCAACAGCGTGGACTTGCCTGCGTTGGTGTATCCGACCAGCGAGACCAGGGGGATGGCCGAACCGGTGCGTGTCTTGCGCTGGGCCTCCCGGACGGTCTGGACGTCCTTCAGGCGCTTTTCCACATAGGTGATGCGCTGCCGGATCCGCCGCCGGTCGGTCTCCAGCTTGGTCTCGCCGGGTCCCCTGGTCCCGATGCCTCCACCGAGCCGGCTCAGTGCGGTCCCCTTCCCGCGTAGCCGGGGCAGGTGGTAGCGGAGGAGGGCCGACTCCACCTGGAGCATGCCCTCCCGGCTGGTCGCGTGCTGAGCGAAGATGTCCAGGATCACGGCTACCCGATCGACCACGTCGCACTCGAAGACCTGCTGGAGGTTGCGCTGCTGGCCAGGTGTCAGGTCGTTGTCGAACACCACCACGTCCACGTCCAGGGCCTGGGCGTCTCGAGCCAGGTCGGCGGCCTGGCCCGGACCGATCAGGGTGGCGGCGTGCGGGGTGCGGCGCCGGACCGGCGCGGTCGCCACCGGGGTCGATCCGGCCGTATCCGTCAGGAGGACCAGCTCCTCGAGTGACCGATCGACGTCGCCGATGCCGGCCCCGTCGAAGTCGACGCTGATGAGGTAGGCCTTCTGCCGGGCGACCTCGAGGTCGGTGACGGTGGCGGTGAGGCGCCGTCCCCGGCGGCCTTCGGAGATCATGCCCGCCTACCCGGAAGATGGCAGGCCGGAAGGGTCACAGATAGGAGTCCTTGCCGGTCGGTGGATCATCCTGCTCCTCGGCGATGATCTGGGAGTTCCTTACGGCGACCGCCAGCCGGTTGTTATCCGGCCACAGGAAGCGCCAGGCCCCGGTCGGCACAGCCCAGAACCGGCGGCCGGTATGGATGTCCACCAGTGCCAGAGCGTCGCTGGTGGACTCGGTCCCGGGCGGAACCAGCAGCCCGGACCGGGTGGTCGACTGCTCCATCAGGTGACCGACCCGCCAACCCGGCATGATCCGGTAACCGTTCGAATCGTGATTGTCGTTCTTCTTGGCAGCCATACCCTCGTGTTCCGGTGTTCCGGTGTTCCGGTCGCATGAGGGTAGCCGCATCCGCAGAAGACCAGACCCTTGGGTCCGACGGTATCGGCAGGGGGTAAGCTCCGCGGTGGAGGCGAACGAGCGCCTGGTGGGCTCCCTGGTCTTCAAAACCAGTGGGGGTACGAGAGTGCCCCGGCGGGTTCGATTCCCGTCCGCCTCCGCAACCCCTGCGTGCTTCCCTGGCGCACATATCGATGACGGTGTTAGCGGGTGTCAATGGTTCCTCTCGGTTGTGACAGCCCTCGCGTCGGGGAGGAGACCCGTCTTCGTGAGACCGGTACGTCGTAGTCCTGGCCGAGGCGGTTGGTAGCAGACACGATCCATCCCGACAGACTTCGCGCACGAAGAGTCGGGGCTGACCAGAACTACCAGGGGTCTTGCAGGTCGCGGTCCCAGGGCCAGAGCGGCCTCTTTATCCGTTTGAAGGGAAGGGCGGTGAGATCGCTGCCCGAGGGACCCGGGACGTCCAGGTCGATGCAGGTCGCGATCTGCTCGTAGTACTCGAGGTAGGCGCCGGCGGACTTGGGTTGCACTATCCGCATCTTCCGGGGGTCGGCGCCCACGCTGAGGTAAGCCTCGTAGTCGACCATGGGTGGGCGATGCGTGGTCACCATGATCGAAATCGATCCCACCTGGAGCAATGCGGTTGGACCCATGTCAACGGGCCGGATTCCGCCGTAGTGGTTTATGTACCGTCCGTCGGTGAGGGTGGCCACGGTGCCGGTCACCTCCACGGGGCTGTAGAAGGCGGGGTTCGCGCTACCTCCGAGGGGGGTGGTCACCCTGGCGCCGACGCCGGCCTGCGCGCAGGCAGCGGCCGCCGCCGGATCGCTGACCATCAGCAGGCATGGAACGTCGACGCCACGATCCAGCAGTGCCTTCAGCAGCAGGTTTCCGTCACCCAGTCCTCCGGCGGTGGTGCTGTCAGAACCCTCCGACAGGGCGAAGACCCCGTCCGACGCGAGCGCCGTGTCGATTGCCTCGTGGACATCGGTCTTCTTCACGAGGTAGTGGTCCCGCAGGCTCCAGGCCTTCAGGGCGATCTCGTCGGCGAGCGACCGGCCCAAATCCGGGTCCCGGTCGGTGACGATGACCACCGTCCAACCCAGTTCCGAGATGTCGAGCCAGGGCTGGGTGCAGAACACGCTGGCGGCCAGCACCCGCGGGTCTCTCTCCGCCTCGTGGAGGGCGGCTATAACCTCCCGGTTGGGGAACCGGCGGTCGTCATGCGTCTCCGCCCCGGTCATCATCCGGACCTTCCGCTGGGAAACCACCGGCTCCACCTCACCACGGATGGTCCGTATGAGAGTGCGCATGGCTACTTCGCCGGTACGCCGCAGGTCCACATGGGGGCAGGTCTGGTATCCCGCCAGGATGTCCGCCGTCTCGCCCATGCGCCGCGTCATATGGGTGTGAAGGTCGAGCGTGGTGGCGATGGGAATGTCCGGCCCGACGATGGCTCGTGCCCGGGCCAGGACCTCACCCTCCGCATCGTCGAGGCTGTGGGTGACCATCGCGCCGTGGAGGCCCAGCATCACCCCGTCGATCCCGTCCCGGTGGAGGCTTATCCCGTCACACACCCGGCCGACCAGGTGCTCGAAAGTAGCGTCGTCCAAGGGTGGACCAGACTGCGCCTTGGTATCCAGCACGGGGACCAACTCGACGCCGAGGTCCTCGGCTGCATCCAGGTAACCGTCGATCTCCCTGTTGCCGGCTCGCCGCAGCACATCGGCCCCGGTCGGTATCCCGAACCTCTCGAAGTCGGCCAGGGTCGTGGCCCCCGGGACGAAGCTGTGGCTTTCCTGGCGGAACAGCGCAACCAGGATCCGCTCGCTACCACCCATGTCGCTACCTCCTGCGTCCCGTAGTAACCCGACCTGCTCCGGTTCCTCCTAGAAGACGATCAGTCCTCGGGCCTGCTCCCCTGCAGCCAGTGCCCTGAAGGCCTCGTCCGCCTCGTCGAGGTCGTATCTCCGGGTGACCAACTCGTCGATGTTGAGCCGGCCGGCCATGGCCAACTCGATCATCTTGGGAAACTCCACCATGGGGTTCCCGCTCCCGTACCGGGATCCCAGGATCTTTCGCTCTCCCTGCATCATCAGGAAGGGATCGACCGCGAAGGTCTCCCCGGTGCCGGGAAGGCCCAGGATGACTTCTATTCCCTGCTTGGCGAGGATGGCCAGACCCTGTTCCATCGCGGTGGTACTGCCCACGGCCACGATGCTGTAGTCGACCCCTTCGCCGGTCAGGTCCGTGATCGCGTCGATCAGATCCTCTGCGCGGGAGTTGATGGTGTGGGTAGCCCCGAAGTGGCGGGCGTATTCGAGCTTGGAGTCGACGACGTCGACGCCGATGATCGGGTAGGCGCCCGTTGCGGCCGCACCCTGCACCGCGTTGAGCCCGACGCCCCCGCAACCGATGACCGCCACGCTCTGTCCGGAGCGGACACCGGCGGTGTTCACCACCGCCCCGAATCCGGTGGTCACCGAGCATCCGATTAGCGCGGCGAGGTCGAGGGGGAAGTCCTTCCGGATGCTCACGGCCGCCTCCTCAGGCACGACTATGTAGGGCCCGTAGGTAGCCGGACCGTAGTGGTACACGTCTTTCCCCTGGTAGTGGAAGCGGGTGCGGCCGTCTCCCATCCTGCCGACCGGTGGGTTGTTCAGGCAGAGGGCCGGGTAACCGAGGCAGCACGGGCGGCAGATGCCGCAGTCGGGCGCCCAGGAGATGATGACGTGATCCCCGGGTGACAACGACCGGCAACCGGGGCCCACCGAATCCACCACGCCGGAGCCCTCGTCGCCGAGAACGATGGGCATGGGTATGCCGACGTGGGAACCGTCGGCTGCATGCAGGCAGCTATGACAAACCCCGCTGGCCACCATCCTCACCCGGACTTCCCCGAAACCCGGATCGTCGAGCTCCAGATCGAGCATCTGCATCGGCTCCCTGGGCTTGACGAGGACAGGGGCGGTTATCAGCATGGGTTACTCTCCTTGAGAGACTCTTCGGCGGGTTGCCATACTTCCACGGCTGCTTCCGCGTTGCTGATGGGGATCCCCTGCCACAGTCCTATCTCGGGAATCCGTAGAGGGTTCCTGGCGGGAATGATAGGAGCGTGCTGAAGAGGACGGGGAGTGGTTGGCCCAGGATACTTCTACCTGGAGTTTCGTTGACTGCTATGGGGCCAACTGGACGTCTTGAGTACCCCCCTCGGCCGTGCCCGCCGGGTACGATTCCGGTCGAGTGGGTGGAAGGGCAACATGAGCAGCCGGGGCTGGACAACCGCCGGATCGGAGCGAATGGGAGGCTGGGATGGGTGAGTATCAAGTACGGGACCTCTCCGCCTTGGCAGACGAGGCGCTCGCGGCTCTGGAAGAAGGCGGTCGTCCCGGATTCCCTCTGATCGAAGGAAGGGTGCTGGCGGTCCAGGTCACACCGGAACGCGGAACGTCGTCCGACATCGCCATCGGTGTGGCGGCCCTGCCAAGCGGGTTCTCCACGCCCGACCACACCCACCGCGCCGAGGAGATCGCCACGGTGCTCAGGGGCAGCGGTTCCATCACCATCGAAGGCACGACCATCGACGTGACGCCCGGGTCGGTGGTAGTGACACCTCCATACGCCCACCATGTGACCACCGCCGGTCCCGATGGGCCGATGGTGGTCTTCTGGATGTACGCGCCCGCCGGCAGCGAGCAGCGCTGGCTGGCGCAGGACAGGGATTGACGGTCGGGAGGGATCTCGTGAGCAGGCTCTATGTCATCGGTGCCGGGACTCCGACACCGACGCCGCAGCGTTTCGGCACGGCCTATGTGGTCGATACCGGGTCTGACCTGGTCATGTTCGATTGCGGTCCGGCCGCCACCCACAAGCTGGTGAAGGCCGGTCTGTGGCCGACCCGCATCGACCATCTCTTCTTCACGCACCATCATTTCGACCACGACGCCGACTACCCCTGTTTCCTGCTTTGCAGGTGGGATCAGAGCATCGGCCGAGAGGGCATGCTCAAGGTACGGGGACCGACGCTCACGGCAAGCCTCACGGAGGGCCTGATCGGCGAGGACGGGGTCTTCGCCCACGATTGGAAGGCCCGGGTCGGGACGCCGGTGAGCCAACGGGTCTTCGTGAACCGTGGGGGTGTCCTGCCGCGCCCGGCTCCCGTGGTGGACGCCGCCGATATCGGCCCCGGTTCCGTGATCGAGGGTCCCGACTGGCTGGTTCGGTCCGCAGAAGCCGTCCACGTGCAGCCGTTCCTCGACTCTCTCGCATACCGGATCGAGACGCCTACGGCCAGCATCGTCGTGACAGGGGATACGGAGCCGTGCGGCTCGGTGATCGACCTCGCCCGGGGGGCGACCGCCCTGGTCAGCATGTGCTGGGACCACCAGGAGACAATGCAGGAGTGCGGTGAGGTTCCGGGCCAGACCGGGACCACGGGTGCGGCGATGATGGCCCGTGAGGCGGAAGTTGAGAAGCTGATCCTGGTCCATCGCGGACCCGGGCTGGAAGGTGCGGAGTCGGAGGCGCGGGCCAGGTCTGACGTTAAGGCCATCTTCGACGGCGAGGTGATCCTGGCCGATGAGTTGGATGTGATCGACATCTGACCGGCAACCTACCGACCCGTGATCTGTCGAATTTCCTGAGCCCTAAGGGGGCCCAACGGATGGGTGTTTGCGCTGGGGATCAGCAAGGACGCATCGGCTGCTTGGAAGAGGCTGCTGAACAGCGACTGTCGGGCCTGATTTGGGCCAATATCAATTGATGGGAGGGTGAAGTCGGCGTAGGGTGATCTAGTTGCTAGTCATCCTGCCGGCCCAACGAGCAGGGTGGCAATCCCCTGCGGAAGGAGGCCAAGGGTGAGACATTGGTACAAGAAGGGCAGACTAGGACTTCTTTTGGTAGCGCTCGCTCTGGTTGCCTTTGCCTGTGGTACCGACGAAGCGGACGAGACGACCACCACGGCTGCGGCCGCCCCAGCCACCCAGGCGACCACGACCACCGCGGCGGAGGCGGCTCCGGAGACTCCGGAGACCACGAGTGCTCCTGACACGACGGCGGCGATGGAGGAGGTCGAGGACCCGCGCGGAACGACCGTAACCTGGTCGTACACGCAGGAGCCACCGAACTGGGACTACCGGGAGACCGGACTGACGGCGGTCACCGCACCGTTGCTGTTGAACGTCTGGGAGACGCTCGTCCTTATGGAGGCGGACGGCTCGCTTTCCCCGCTGCTGGCCGAATCTTGGAACGTCAGCGGCGACGGCCTCACGGTGACCTTCAACCTGCGCGAGGGGGTTGTCTTCCACGACGGATCCGACTTCACCTCCGCGGACGTGGTGTACTCGATGAACGCCAACTCTCAAGCCAGCGTCGACAGGACGGCCAGCCCCTACGGAGCCGTTTCCTCTGCCGAGGCGGTCGACGACTACACGGTCGAGGTCACTCTCGCAGCACCGAGCCTCACATTCGTCAACACCATGGCGGATCGGGCCGGGATCATGGTTCCGGAGAACTTCTTCGAGGACCACGACGCCGCGACAACGGTCCTCGGCACCGGACCTTACGTGTTCGCCGAGTACCGGATCGACCAGGACCTGACCATGACCCGGTTCGAGGACTACTGGGGTGAGAAGCCCTACTTCGAGACCGCGATCCAGCGCTTCATCCCCGATGAGACCGCCGCGATCAACGCCCTTCTGGGCGGTGAGCTCGACATGGTCGCGTCGGTGATCGCCGAGGGCATGGACCGGGTCTTCGCCGTCTCCGGCGAGAACGACGGCATCGAACTGGTTCTCATTCCGGGGACCGAGGTCTCCTACTGGTTGCTGGACACCAACGTTCCGGAGTTCCAGGACATCCGGATACGCCAGGCGATCCAGCACGGTCACAACCGCCAGGCGCACATCGACGCGGCGACGGCCGGGACGGCCACGCCCTCGTGCTCGATGGCGGTTCCTTCGGGCATCGCGTGGGACTCGGACTACTGCCCGTATCCCTACGACCCGGAGCGGGCGGTCGCGCTGCTCGCTGAGGCCGGTTACGGCCCGGGCGAGTTGGTGCTGGACTTCCCGTTCGCCAACGTTGCGTGGCACACCGTGATGGCACAGGTCTTCCAGGCCGAAATGGCCGAGATCGGGGTGACGATCGAGTTGCGTAGCCTGGATCTTGCGACGTGGCTGGACCAGGTCAACACGCAGGGCCAGTACCAGGTGTTCCAGATCACCAGCGGCGCACCGCTGACGAACTATCGCTGCGACCGGAACCGGCAGCCCTTCGGCCGTGGGAACCAGGCGTTCTGCGACGAAGAGATGGACGCGATGATCGACGCCATCGAGGTCATTGCCGATTACGACGAGTATGTCGCGGCACAGCGCGCGCTCCACGATTACGTGGCCGACGAGGGATGGATCTTCGCGACCAAGAAGCCGAACGTTCCGGTGCTGTACCGGTCGGATCTGGCCGGGATCAAGCAGCACCGCCTACCGGACATCCACATTTACGCGGGTGACCTGCATTGGGCTGACTCCTAAAGGATGGCTGAAGCCTGACAAGTGTGGGCCTCGGGGTTACCGAACCACGGTGGGGGTTCGCCATTGGTTTGGCGGACCCCCACTCGGCTTTCTCCCGCCGGCCCGCTGTCCCGCCGGGCGCCGCGGTGTGGTATACCCCTGAGGACACACCCTCCTAGGGGGAGGTTCGCGTGGCGCGCGTGATCACCCGGTCCGTCCTATCACTGGTCCTGGCCGCCTTCGTGGGATCGATGATCGTCTTCGGCCTGCTGCGCTCCATCGGCGGCAATGTCGCGCACGTCATCCTGGGCCAGTACGCTACCCCCGGCGCCTTGGAGGCCCTTCAGGAGGAGTTGGGCCTCAATGCCCCATGGTACGTCCAGTACTTCAGCTGGCTGGGCGGAGTGTTCACGGGAGATCTCGGCACTTCCTACTCGGCGCGTTTCGACATCTTCGACGAGATCCTGCGGCGGCTCGGCCCGACCACGTTGCTGGCCTTCGGCTCACTGCTCATCTCGATCCCGGCTGCCCTGGCGCTCGGGACGTACTCGGCCATCCAGGTCAAGAAGCTCCGCGGCGGGGTCATAGACGTCGCCAGCCAGATCGGCATCGCCATACCGGCGTTCTGGGCGGGACTCATCATGGTCCTGGTCTTCGGCATCCGGCTCGGGTGGTTCCCCACCGGCGGCTACATTTCCCCGTTCGAAGACCTGGTCGAGGCGGTGAAAGGGCTCGTGCTGCCGACGCTGGCCCTCTCCCTGGGGATCACGTCGGTGCTGACCCGCTATGTCCGCTCAGCCATGCTCGACGTGATGGGTGAGGACTTCATCCGCACCGCCATGGCCAAGGGGCGTACCCGGCGCGGCGCGGCCCGCGTCCACGGGGTGCGGAACGCCTCGGTTTCGCTGGTGACCGTCGGCACCCTGCAGCTCGGCGCCCTCATGGCCGGCACGGTGGTGATCGAGAACGTGTTCGTGATCCCCGGCATCGGGCGCCTTCTGGTCACCTCGGTACTCGGCCGCGAGGTGATAGTCGTGCAGTCGCTGATCCTGGTCATCCTGTTGATGATTCTCGTGATGAACTTCCTCATGGACATCGCCTACGTACTCATCGATCCCAGGATTCGCGATAGCCAGGGAGGCAAGGCAATTGCTTGACGAGCGCGCCCGATCCAGACCGCCGTTGTGGCGTCGCGTCCTGCGGTTACCCTTGCCGCTGATCATCGGCGGAACCCTCGTCGGCTCCTTCCTGTTCATCGCCCTCCTCTCGTACGTGTGGACGCCGCATGACCCCCTGAAACTGGTCGTCGCGGACCGCCTGCTGCCGCCGGGGAGCGAGAGATACGTGTTCGGTACCGACAAGTTCGGCCGCGACGTCCTCAGCCAACTCATGGCGGGCGCTCGCAACTCCCTGTACGTCAGCCTGCTGTCCACATTCGTGGCGATCGTGGTGGGCGCCCTGCTCGGGCTCCTGACCGCCGGTGCCGGTCCCTTCTGGCGGAACGTGCTGTCCCGGCTGATCGACGTCGGCGTAGCGCTGCCCGGAATCCTGATAGCCCTGGTGCTGGCGACATCGACCGGGCCCGGCAACCAGGCGGCGATCGTGGCGATCACCTTCTGGTTCATCCCGATCGCGGCCAGGGTGACGATCGGCCCCGCCCGCCAGATCCTGGCGCTCGACTACGTGGAGGCGGCCTACGCCTACGGCCGCACCAAGTGGTACGTGCTCTTGCACCATGTGACGCCCAACATTGCCCCCCTCCTGATCGTGCTGGGCTCGGTCATGTTCGCCGCAGCAATCCTGATCGAGGCGGCCCTGGCCTTCCTCGGCATAGGCGCTCAGCCGCCCACCGCCTCCTGGGGAAGACTGCTACAGGAGTCCCAGCCCCTGCTCGAGGCAGCCCCGACGCTGATGTTCTTCCCCGGCGTGGCAATCGTCCTCACCGTGCTCGGGTTCAACCTCCTCGGGGACGGGCTGCGCACCATCCTCGATCCGCAGCAGGCTTCGCGCTCGGGGCTCATCTGATGCTCGAGATCCGAGACCTCGACGTGGCCATCGGTCGCCACACCATCGTCTCCGTCGAGCGGCTCGATATCCCGGCCGGTACTCGCCTGGGGATCGTGGGCGAGTCCGGGTCGGGGAAGACGATGACGGCCATGAGCATCGTCGGCCTGCAGCCCAGCACCGCCGTCGTGTCGGGATCGGTCCGTTTCAATGACCGGGAACTGGTCGGCTTGAGCGATCGCCGGCTCGCCGAGGTGCGCGGCCGCGACATCGGGGTGATCTTCCAGGATCCCGCCAAGGCGCTCAATCCGATGATGCGGGTCGGTCGCCAGGTGGCCGAGGCGATCCGTCTGCATATGGATCTTCCCCGCGACCGGTTGCGCGCACGCGTTCTCCAACTGCTCACCCAGGTCCATCTACCCGATGCAAGAACCCTGATGCGCCGGTACCCGCACCAGCTGTCGGGAGGTCAGCAACAACGCGTCCTGATAGCGATAGCGATCGCCTGTGACCCGAAGCTGCTTATCGCCGACGAGCCGACCACGGCGCTGGACGTCACGGTCCAGAGCGGCATTCTCTCGCTGCTGCGTGAGCTGAGCGTCGAGCGCAAGATGGGCCTGCTCTTCGTCAGCCACGACCTCGGTGTCATCCAGACGATCAGTGAGGTGATAGGCGTCGTCTACGGTGGCCAGCTGGTCGAACTCGGTCCGGCTCGGACGGTGATCAGGCAGGCGCGGCACCGCTACACCCAGGCGCTGGTGTCCGCCAACCCCGGTATCGCCGATGACGAGCATCTCGGCGAGATCGTGGGCCGGCAGCTCGACGTCATCCCCGGCTCGGTGCCGGCCCTGGACAGGTTCCCGTCCGGCTGCCGGTTCCGGGGTCGGTGCAGCGCGGAGATCGCTTCGTGCGCGCAACCCCCCGAGATATCGGTGGCGGGCGACGGTCACATCTTCAAGTGTTGGAACCCGATCGAGGTCGTGGCCGGCTCGGAGGGAGACCTCGATGCCGCTAGTTGAGGCCCGAGGGCTGCACTTCCGCTACCCGAGCGTGCGGGGACGCGGCGCCCTGCCGTGGACGCTCGAGGATCTCGACCTGTCCATCGAAGCGGGATCGGCCGTGGGCGTGGTCGGTGAGTCGGGGTCGGGAAAATCGACCCTGGTCCGGGTTCTGTGTGGTCTCCTCATCCACCAGGAGGGCGATGTCATCTTCGACGGGCGGGAGCTGGGGGACTGGCTCGCGAACGACCCGCGGGAGCTTCGTAGGCGGAACCAGATCGTGTTCCAAAGTCCCCGGCGATCCCTCGATCCACGCATGAGCATCCGCCGGTCGTTGAGCCAGCCGGTCCGGGCGATCGAGCGCCGCGTGCCCACCGACACCGAGATGATCGGCTGGCTCGAGCGGGTGGGACTCACCGACGAGGTTCTCCCCAGATTCCCGCACCAGCTGTCCGGCGGGCAGCTGCAACGGGTGGGGGTGGCCCGTGCCCTTTCGGTCGAGCCCGACGTCCTCTATGCCGACGAGCCGACCAGCGCCCTCGACGTCTCGGTGCAGGCACAGGTGCTCAACCTGCTCATGGACCTGCGGGAGCAACTCGGCCTGGCCCTGGTGATGGTCTCGCACGACCTGGCGGTCATCAGCAGGGTCTCCGAGCAGGTGATCGTCATGAAGGACGGCATAATCGTGGAGGCCGGGCCCATGACCGACGTGCTCAGCCGCCCCTCCGACCCCTACACCGCCGCGCTCGTCCATTCGGCGCGGGCCGTCAGCCTCCGTGCATGAACTGATCGAGCCTGCCGGCGCGAGCAATCCGGACGCCGCCCGGCCGAAGGGGTTTCCGCTCCGTGCCGGGGGCAGGGCCGGATGGTCGATCTTCGACAGCGATGTCGCCTATCCGATAGCGGTGCTCCTGCGCTCGGCCCTAGACCACAACCGCGGGACCATGCGCTCGTTCTGCCTGCGGAACGGGGTGGACCTGGCTCCGCACGGCAAGACCACGATGTCTGCCGAGCTGTTCCGGATGCAGATCGACGACGGGGTCTGGGCGATCACCGCCGCCACCACCTGGCAGGCCATGGTCATGCGCGAGTGCGGCGTTCCCCGGGTGCTGATAGCCAATGAGGTGGTGTCCCCCGGCGAGATCGAGTGGCTGGCCGCAGCCCGGGACGGCGGCTTCGACGTTATGTGCTATGTCGACTCGCTCGACGGGGTGGCCGTCTTCGACGAGGTCCTGGGGCGGTTGCAACCCGACCGGCGGTTCCCGGTCCTGGTGGAGATGGGAGTCCCCGGAGGGCGGGCGGGCGTGAGGACCATGGATGAGGGCTTGGCCGTGGCGTCCGCCGCGGCCTCCTCCGCGCATCTTGCCCTTACGGGAGTCGCCGGATTCGAAGGCATCCTGGGAGCCCAGGGTGACCGCAGCGCCCTCCAGGTGGTCGACGCGTTCCTCGATCAGATGGTGGATCTGGCCTGCGAGGTAGCCCGGCGCGGGTGGTTCGAGCCCTGTCCCGACCTGATCCTCACCGCCGGCGGCAGCTCCTACTTCGACCGGGTGGTAGCACGGTTGTCCCGGGCCGAACTGGGGCAACCCAACCGGGTGGTGATCCGCAGCGGCTGCTACCTGACCCACGACGACGGCTCGGTGCATCGCACGTCCCCCATGGGAGAGACAGGCAGGACCGGCTATCCCGAGCACCTGATCCCCGCCATCGAGGTGTGGGGGACGGTCCTGTCCCGGCCGGAACCGGCCCGGGCGATCGTGGGAGTGGGCCGCCGCGACATCTCCTTCGACGGGATGCTGCCGGTCGCCAAGAAGGTGCGTACGAAGGACGAGGCGATGGTCGAGGCCGCGCCACCGATGCGGACGGTGGCCCTCAACGACCAGCACGCCTTCATCGACCTGGAGGATGAGACACCGCTTGCCGTGGGCGATCTCGTGGGTTTCGGCATCTCGCATCCGTGCACCACCTTCGACAAGTGGAGGGCGATCCCGATCGTGGGGCGTGACTACCGGGTTGTCTCGGTGGCGCGGACCCTGTTCTGAGTCGGCACCGGTCGCCCGACCTGCGGCCGCAGGGTCAACGCCCGGGGTAACTCGCTTCGGGTTCGTACGGGAACATCGGTCTCCGACGGTGCCGGTAGTCGAGCCGGCCCAGGTCTGCGGTGGTGCATCCCGGGGTGGCCATCCAGATCATGTCCGCCGCGATCGGTTCGAAGGCGGCTCGAGGCGAGTGAACTCCCTTGGCGACGATCACCTGCTGTTCCAGGGGATCTATACCCGCACTGATCAGCTGCTGGAGGCTGGTGTTGCCCATCGGCAGGCTGATGAGCATGAGCAGGTGGCCCTCGGTGGTATGGACAACGGCTCGATCACCCGCGTCGTAGAAACGGAAGCCGCCATGTGTGGCTCCCGGATCCTCGAACTTCCCGCCGTCGAGCAGGCGGACCGTGCCCGTGATCGGTACCGGCTCGCCGTGCAGGCCGTCGGTCTTGCCCCCGACCGAGATGCTGACCGATCCACCGACGCCCGCCTCCTGGCAGGCCCGAACCGCCTCCGGGTCGCACAGGGACTGGAACAGCCCACCGATACCGAGCCGCCGGGCGGCCGCGAGCACATGGGTGGAGTCCCCAGGGCTTCCCCCTCCGACGTTGTCGCCCACGTCGAGCAGCACGATCGGCCGCCGCCCATCGTTCGCAGCCCGGAGCAGGGCGTCCTCGATCGCGACCGCTTTCCCATCGAGTTGTCTCCGCATTCGCCAAGCCTCGCCCGCCACGATCCGCGCCGCCTCCGAGGCGAGGTTCGGATCCCCGTCGGTGACGCAGAGGAAGGCCATTCCCATTTCCTCCACGTCGGCGTAGGGGAATCCTTCGGCAACGTTCATGGCCAGGACCCCCGGGTGTTGCGCCTGTTCATGGGCCAGCGCGACGAGCTCCCGCATCGGGGAGTCGTCGGTGCCCTGCCGCAGGATGTTGACGGCGAGGGGAGGCATCTCCAGGGCCATGACGGGCTGGATCTCCCCCCGGGCGGTCTTCAGGGTGAGGTCGGCCGCGAGCCGGGCACGCCGCCGGGCATCCAGGTGGGGATTGGTCATGTACGTGGTGACCAGCGTGGCGTGCTCGACGATGGCCGGGGAGATGTTGGCATGCATGTCCAGCACCAGGCCGATGGGAACGTCGGGACCGACGAGGGAGCGCACCCGCCTCAGGATCTCCCCGTCTGCGTCGCGGTAACCCTCCGAGACGGCCGCACCGTGCAGGGCGAGCAGTATGGCGTCCCAGGGTCCGTGCCGCTCGAGTTCGGCGACGAGCCGTCCGGCCATGGTCTCGAAGGCCTCGGCCGTGATGGCGCCCATGGGCGTGAGGTCGTAGAAGACCAGCGGTACCAGGTCGATTCCGGGCTCCGAGGCCAGCTCCAGGTATCCGGCCAGGCTCGCCTCCGAGGAGGCGTAGCGGTCGAACAGGCCGGCGCCTTCCACGGGACCGGCCGCAAGCCACCGATCGAGGCTCGCCGGTACGGGAGAGTAGGTGTTGGACTCGTGGCTGAGGCCAAGTACTGCGATCCGCAAGCTCGCTCCTTCGCACGGCGGGGTCTGTCCGGCTTCCGACAATACCGGGCGGACCGGCGACCCGCGACGGCTACGGA
The DNA here is from genome assembly GCA_028821235.1 of bacterium. Lineage (NCBI taxonomy): Bacteria > bacterium. The sequence continues at coordinate 27,689 of JAPPGV010000079.1, read as the reverse complement.
CGCGGGAGGGGCGTCGGTACGGCCCGCCTCAGTTCCTGCGCAGCACCCGTCCCGGCCGTTCGGTGGAGACGGCGCCATCCTCCAGCAGGACCCTCCCCGCCACCACCACCGTTTCGATTCCGACCGGCGCGGCGGGAACCTGGCCGAAACCGGTGGTGTCCCTCACGGTCTCGGGATCGAAGACGACCAGATCCGCGATCTTCCCCTCCCTGACCGTTCCCCGTCCCTCGAGCCCCAGCCGCCGGGCGGGTTCACCCGACATCTTGCGTACAGCGTCCTCCAGGGTCAGGATCTGCCTTTCCCGCACGTACCTTCCGAGAACCCGCGGGAACGTGCCGAAGAAGCGCGGGTGGGGCCGGGCGCTCGGCTGGTGGAGCGGCACGGCGTTCCCGTCGGAACCCACCACGGCCAGCGGATCGGCCAGGAAGGTCTGGACGTCCTGTTCGGTCCGGTAGAACAGGACCACCTGTGCCAGGTTGCCGTAGCGTTCGCACAGTTCCAGCGTCATCTCGTACGGGTCGGCGCCGGCCTCGGCTGACAGCTCCTCCAGAGACCGGGAGACTCCGAAGCCGTCCGGGCACTCGCTGATCACGAACCGGTCGAACAGCCAGGGTATGCCTCCGAACCAGCCCCGAGTCATGTCGTGGAGCGCCCGCGTTCTGGTGGCCGGATCCGCCAGGCGGGACCGCATGGCCTCCGTTCCTCCCTCCTGAACCCAGGGCGGCAGGTACTGGGTCAGGGAGGACGATGATGCGTCGTAGGGGTAGACATCGAAGAAGATGTCCACGCCGGACTCCCTCGCCTCCGAGAAGAGCTCCAGCACGCGCTCACCCGTGTTCCAGAGTTCCGGGTCGTTGATGGCCAGGTGGCTGAACTCCACCGTCACTCCCGTTAGCCGTCCTATGTCGACGGCCTCGCCGACGGCGCCCCGTTCCCGGTCCTCATGCGGTCTCGAATGGGTGGCGTACAGGGCCTCCCGGCGCGCCAGGACCCGGGCCAGCTCCGCTATCTCGTCGAAAGCGGCGTAGGAACTGGGCACATGCGTCAGCCCCGTACTCATCCCGAAGGCCCCCTGGTCGAGCGCGCACTCGAGGTCACTGACCATCCGGGCCAACTCGTCGCCGGTGGGGGGCCTGCTGTCTATGCCGATCGCCGCCACCCGCAGCGTCCCGTGGCCGGCCAGCGGAGCGACGTTGATCGCCAGTCCCGCCTCTTCAAGGGCCGCGGCGTACCCGTCGAGATCTACCCAGTCCGGCGTGACGGGGCTGGTCACCCGGGCCAGATGATCGGAGTGCAGGTGAAGCCGGGAGGGCTCTATCGGGAACGCCGAGAAGGAGCAGTTGCCGACCACCTCCGTGGTCACTCCCTGGCGGAGCTTGCTCTCCCCGGTCCCGTCGGCCAGCAGGCTCAGGTCCGAGTGGGTGTGGATGTCGATGAAGCCCGGGCACAGGACCTTCCCGGTGACATCGAGCATCCTCAGGGCCTCCGCGTCCGTGGAGATCGACCCCACCGCCTCGATCCGGTCGCCGTTCACGCCGACGTCGGCGCGCTTCGGAGGCGATCCGGTTCCGTCGACGAGGGTCGCGTTACGGAAGAGCAGATCGAACATTGCGTCCCTCAGTTCCGGTAGGCGCAGCAGGATAACCCTGCCAGACCGCCGGAGGAGCGATGGGCTGATTATCGTCGCCGCGTATCGGTGACGGCGCCTGGGAGGTGACTTGCGCGGCGACGCGGACTTCTCGCTGGAGGGCAGGGTGGCGCTCGTGACGGGGGCCACAAGAGGCATCGGCGCCGCGATAGTGCGGCGGTTCGTGGCCTCCGGAGCACGCGTGGCCCTTACCCATCGGGGTTCCGATCGGAACGAGCTCCTCTCGGCCGCGCTGGTGGAGGAGTTGGGCGAGGACCGGGTGCTGCCGATCACCGCCGATGCGGCCGACGACGCCCAGACCGCCGCCGCCGTGCGGTTGATCGAGGCCACGTTCCCCCCGGGTGTGGACACGGTCATCGCCAACGCGGCCGCCACCGACAAGCTGCCCTGGGACGAGATCACGGTTGAAGAGTGGGACCACGTGATGGAGGTCAACCTCCGCGGGGTCTTCGTGCTGGCGCGCCATGCGATCGGAGGCATGCGGCGGCGTTCGTACGGCAAGGTCATCACCATCGGGTCGGTCATGGCCAACACCGGAGACCCGCGTGCGCTCCACTACGTCACATCGAAGAGCGGGCTCATCTCTTTCACCCGCTCGCTGGCGCGGGCGGAGGGTGCCAACGGCATCCGGGTCAACTGCGTCGTCCCCGGCGCGATCGTGGTGGAGCGGGAGCAGGAGGAGGGCGGAGACCCGGCCGCCACCCTCAAGTGGATGCAGCAGGTGCAGTCGCTCCCCTGGCGCGGGATGCCGGACGACATCGCTGCCGCCTGCCAGTTCCTGGCGAGTTCTGCCAGCGACTTCATCACGGGTCAGGTGATAACGGTGGACGGGGGCTGGAGCAACTATTGATCCACACGACCGGTGAAGACACCCTCCGGAAAGGATGATGGCGACGTCACGAGGCCGGCGCGTACTGGCACCGTCCGGAGATGACCTGGGCGAGTCGCCGGTCTGGGATCCACGGACCGGCACGGTCGCCTGGATCGATGCAAGCGGGGCCTCTGTCCTGCACCGGCTGGACTGGCGCACCGGCGCCCACTCCCGGTACCCGCTGGCCACCCGGTGCACAGCCATCGGTCTCGGCCCTGTACCGGACGTCTACGTAGCGGCTCTGGGTGACGGGGTCGGGCTCCTCGACAGCCACGGGTTCCTGCTGGAGAAGGTCGGCCTCAGCGACGGTCCGTCCGCGGCGCTCACCAACGACGGGGCGTGCAGTCCGGACGGTGCCTTCTGGTTCGGGACGACCACGCCCAGCCGGCAGCCGCTCGCGGGAACCCTCTGGCGGTACGACGGGGGGATCACCCCGGTGGCCACCGGGTACACGCTCTCTAACGGCATTGCATGGCAGGAGGATGGGGAGACCTTCTACCACGTGGACACGTTCGAACGGATCGTCCGGCGCAACAAGTGGGATCCGGGTCAGGGGCACTTGGATGAGGAGGTGTTCCTGACCTTTGCTGAAGAGGACGGCCTTCCCGACGGGATAGCCCTCGACATCGAGGGAGGGCTGTGGATCGCCTTCTGGGGGACGGGTTCCGTCCGCAGGTACGATCCCGACGGTCATGTCGATCATGAGATCCGGTTCCCGGTCCCCAACGTCACCGCGGTGGCGTTCGCCGGCGACGACCTCGCCACCCTTGTCGTCACTTCCGCCCGATCCGCCGAAGACGGCGATCCCGTAGATGGATCCGGGCACCTGTACGCTTGTGATGCGCTGGTGTCCGGCCTGGCGCCCATGATCCATCACGCGGGCGCCCGGACGCCTCGATCAGCTAGAGGCCCGGCTCGCCGGGGCGAGGAGGGGGCATGATCGGGGGTTGTGTCGTGGTGACGGGGGCCGCAAGTGGTATCGGCCGGGCGGTTTGCGATCTGCTTCTCGAGCGTTATGAGACGGTGACCCTCGGGGCTGTCGACCTTGACACCGCCGGGCTGTCGGACCTGCAGTCCGATCCCAGGGTCGGGGTCGAGACATGCGACGTGGCCGACCAGCAGCAGGTCCGCCAAGCCGTGTCGCGCTTGGCCGACCGGGGCCCACTTACAGGGCTTGTCCACGCAGCCGGCAACCATCACGCCGCCCCCAGTCTCGAACTCGACCGGCCCGGATGGCGTTCGATCCTCGGTGTGCATCTCGACGGGGCCTTCTTCCTGGCCCAAGCGGTGGCTCAGGCGATGGTGGAGGCCGGCTCAGCCGGGTCGATTGTCAACATCAGCTCGGTGGCGATGGACTTCGCCTGGCCAGGTCGATTGCCCTACGCGGTGGCCAAGGCCGGGGTGGGCGCGCTGACGCGCACGCTGGCGGCCGAGTGGGCGGGACACGGGATCCGGGTCAACGCGGTAGCGCCCGGCTACGTAGACACGCCGATGATCAGGGAGGCTGCTGCGCGGGGGGCCTTCGACGTGGACCAGCGGCTCCAGGGTCATGCCCTGAAGCGTTTCGCCGAACCGGCGGAGATCGCGGAGGTGATCGCGTTCCTGCTCTCGGACCGGGCCTCGTTCATCACCGGAGAGGTCATCCGTGTCGATGGCGGCTTCTCGATCGTGAAGTGACGAAGGGCCGGATGTTCCCCGCACGGAGTTGCCTCAAAGGGAGGTCTGGTCCGCATCCGGGGGTCGATACTGCAAGACTCCGGGAATCATCCGGCGAAGGAAGGTAGCTATGGAGAGAACGTCGGTACCGTCCAACAGGAAGTGGTCGACGGTCGGGTACTCGAGAGCGGTCCGGGTGGGGAACATCATCGAGGTGGCCGGTACGTCGTCGAGCGGTCCGGGAGGGCAGATCCTGCACGCGGGAGACATGTACGCGCAGTCCAAGCGCTGCATGGACATCATCGTCTCCGCGGTGGAGGAGTTGGGCGGGTCGGTGCACGACATCGTCCGGACCCGGGTGTTCCTGACGGACATGAGCCTGTGGGCCGAGGCGGGCCGCGCCCATGGCGAGGCTTTCGCCGATGTGGAACCCAAACCGGCCAGCGCGTTCGTGGGCACCAGCGAACTGCTCCACCCCGACCTGATGGTGGAAATCGAAGCAACCGCGATCCTGGACGGCTGACCGCAACTGAAGGAAGGAGTCACCGAGATGGATGTTCACTCGAATATGTTCGACCTCACCGGCAAGACCGCGCTGGTGACCGGCGGGGGTTACGGTCTCGGCCGCACCCTCGTACACGGGCTAGCCGGGCACGGCGCCACCGTGCTGAGCGTGGCCCGCAGCGGGGATGCGCTCGCCGAGACTTTCTCCACCCTCGGGCCGGAGCACAGGTACATCGTCGGCGATCTGACCGACGACGCCCTGTATGACGAACTCGATCGGATGCCCGAGCACATCGACATCCTCGTCAACAACGCCGGGGGCGACCCGTTCATCAAGCCCTGGCCCGAGCAGACCCCAGAGGAGTGGCGTGGTACCTACGAGGTCAACGTGGTCGCGGCCGTGCGCCTCATCCATCTGCTCAGCCCGAAGATGGCGGAACGGGGCTTCGGCCGGATCATCAACGTCTCGTCGATCTACGGCTCTATTGGCCAGGACGCCCGCAACACGACCCGTCGGGGCGGCGCCGGGGCGTACACGGCTGCCAAGCACGGGCTCATCGGGCTCACCCACTACCTGGCGTGCCAGCTGGGCAGGACCGGGGTCACGGTGAACACCCTCAGCCCGGGAATGATCACCTGGCATCCCGACCCGAGCGCCGAAGCGCGGGAGTTGTGGGAGAAGCTGGCCGACCAGACGCCTGTGGGTCGCAACAGCCTGCCCCACGACTACGTGACCGCGGTCGTGTTCCTCGCCGCCGAGGGATCGGCCTTTGTGAACGGCACCAACCTCGTCGTCGACGGCGGGTGGAGTATCTGGTAGTCCCCAACTGGTAGCCGATGATCGCGGCGGTCGTCCGCCTCCGCATCGGCCGTCGAAGGGACCGACCTGCTCCCTAATCGGGACCAAGGATCCAATCCGGTGGGAGTTCGGGATCGCCCTGACCGAGACGGATCGCCAAGGAGCCAGGGTTGGGCGGGGAGGCGGTTGCCGGGCTTGTCCCTAGGAGATCGCCCAGGGCCCTTCGGTACCGGTAACGGTCCAACCGCCGGGTTCCTCGGCGACGCGGTACGTGAGCCACAGACCGCAGGTGCCTCCGCACCACAGTCCCGCCCCGACGGTTGCTCCTTTGCCGTCGAACTCGACGGGTGCGACGGTGATGATCGCGCTCCCGGGGATGGTGGGCTGTAGAACATCTCGTCGTATGTAGTCGTTCCGGTTGCTGATGAACCTGACCGGTGCGAGGTGTTCGACGGCGGCGCGGATAGCTGCACGTTGGCTGTCGGTGAAGGACTCTCCCGGCTCGCCTTGCCGGGTCGGGTCGCCTGCGTGGGTTTCTACGTGGTCCACTACCAGCACTTCGGTGAATCGATGGTCCGGACCGAATGTGTTGTCGAACTCCACGAGTTGGCGCACCACGGCCACGTGGATCGCAGACTCAGCGGCGGCACGGTCGGGGCCGGAGGGTCGGTCTGTGGTACATGCGGCGACAAGTAGCGAACCGGCCACTACACCGGCGACTGTTCTGAACACCCCGATCCTTACCGGCCTATGGTCGAGGCGTTGACGGTCGCCGGCCGCTAACCCTCTCGCCATCCGTTACCTTCCGGTTGCTCGGGCGGTGCTGCTGGACACCTCTGACCACTGTAGGGGTTGCTGCGACGCTACGGGGACCCGCCGGGCGGTAGCGAGTCGATCCCGGTCCGGGGCGGACGGGTGGTTCCCGTCATCGTTTCAAGGCGCGGTTAGGCACCCTCGTAGCGCTACCGTTGGAACATGGCTGGTGGAAGACCTGCGGAACCACCTGTTCTGCGGGTGAACGGTTTGGTCGATCGTCCCCGGGGCTACGACCTGGAGACCCTCCACGACATGGGAACTCCGGATCAGGGCGCCGCGGGCGTGATGGTGGCCATGCGCCCGTTGATCGAGGCGTCCCGTCCCCGTACCGGCGCCACCCACGTAACGGCCCTCAGTGCCGACGGGGACTATTCGGCCTCCATTCCCCTGCCCGACGCGATGGCGCTCGGCGAGGTTCACGCCGGCGGGGCTGACGGGAAGCCGATGCTGCGGCTCCGGGTCCCGGGTGGCATGACCCTGTGCTGGAACGTCAAGGACTTGGGTCTGCTACGGGTGACCGCCGGGCCTGAGCCCGACAGCCTTCCCGAGATCCTGACCCACTGATGTCTCCGGACGGAGGGCTGGCGTTCGCCCGCCTGTTCGCGAAGCGCCGCGAGGAGATGGATGTCTCCGTGGTGGACATCGCCACCCGAACCGGCCGGCCGATCGAGGTGGTGGTCGGCTGGGAAAAGGGCTCTGCAATCCCTGATAGCGACGAGCTGGTGGATGTGTCCGCAGCGCTGAAGCTGCCGATGCCCCTCCTGGAGGAAGCCCTGCGGCGGGTCGACGAGCACAGGCTGCTGTCGCCGCCACCCGAGCCCGAGGCCGGGCTGGACGAGGACACCCTGTACGACATCGAGATCGTCGAGTTGGAGGAGCCGGATCTCGCGACGCATCCGGGGAGCGAGCCTCTCGAGCTACCCGAGTTGCCCGGGACGAAGCTGATCTCGGCCGCCAGGCAATCGCTCGGGCGCCGGCGCGCCATGGCTCGGGCTCCGGTCGCCAATCCCTCCTACCTGGAGGACAGCGAGGAGACGATCACCTACCGGCTCCGTATGATCTTCGCCGCCGCCGGGGTGGCGGTCGTGGCGCTGGTCCTGCGCTGGGCGCTGGGAGGACTGGGCTCCGCCGTAGCCGACCTCTGGGGCGCCCTGGCGGACGCCCTCTGACTCCGGTTGCCCGTCCCGGGCAATGCCGCCCGGAGGTTGTGACTAGCAGCAAGGCGTCCTTGGATTCCGGGTTTTTTCGCGGACTCGAGGAAGCGGGTTGAACCTGTCACACCCCTGGTATACATTGCCTACCGCCAAGCACCGATACCGGCCGATGCGTTGATAACCGATCGGAACGGCCGGCCCCAGGGAACATCAAAGGCTTATGGAGCGAAGGCCGATTCCCGGCATCCCACCGGGCACGGCCGACCACGCTCCAACAGGATGGGTGGTGGCGGGGGAGGGCCCGGTGCGGAGCACCCGATTTTCGCGACTTTTGGCGCCTGGCGGTTCTTGAGGCAGAGGGCGTCATATATGACGTTCTGAGCCTTAGGTTCATGGCACCGTGCGTGACGTTCTGAGCCTTAGGCTCGCCGGCCGTCACCGGCAGCAGGCGGGCGGAGTCCTCGGGAGAGTCCCGCGGGCAACAAGCTGGCCCACCATCCACCTCTGGAGGACAACTGGGCGCTATATTGGCGCCTACCAGAGAAAGGAGGTGATCCGACTTGTTAGACAGTTCTAGTAGGACCCTGGAGGTGGCCGAGCGCTAGCGGCCACGGGTCGCTTCCGGTGGCCGCCCCAGGGGCGTGACCGCCGGGCAGGTGGCGACTCCAACTCGGACCACCGGCCTTCCCGTCCGCATGCCGGTCCTCATGCGGCATCGAGTGAGGCTAAGGATCTCACGATGAAGAACGGGTAGGCATTCTGGATTCTCGAACGTAGGCCGGGGCCCCATGATCGGGGCCCCGGCCTCTTTCTTGCTCCGGAGCGGCAATTGCCGAGCCGCTCACTCAAGGCCGTGCTCGGCCAGCCACTCCTCGTCCCAGATCTTCGACAGGTAGCCCCGCCCCGAGTCGGGCAGCAGTACCACGACCAGGCGGTCGGTGTCCTCCTCCGCCACCTCGAGGGCCGCGTGTACGGCCATGCCCCCGGAGCCACCGATCAGCACCCCTTCGCACTCGGCCACCCGCCGCGCCATGTCGAACGACTGCTGGTCGTCGACCATGATGTACCGGTCGACGATGTCCTGGTCCAGGGTCTCGGGCCAGAAATCCTCTCCGACGCCCTCAACCCGGTACTGGTGGATGTCCTCCTCGCGGGGCGCCGTGTATATCGATCCTTCCGGATCGGCCCCCACCATTTCCACCGACGGCTTGCGCTCCCGCAAGTACCGTCCCGTTCCCGAGATCGTCCCGCCGGTGCCCACCCCGGCCACGAACACATCGATCTCTCCGCCGGTCTGCTCCCACAGCTCCGGTCCGGTCGTCAGGTAGTGGGCCTCCGGGTTGAAGGGGTTGGAGTACTGGTCGGGACTGAAGGCCCCGTCGATCTCCTCTGTCAGGCGGCGGGCCACGCCGTAGTAGGAGTCCTCGTCCTCCGGCAGCAGGTTGGTAGGGGTGACGATGACCTCCGCCCCGTAGGCCTCGAGCAGGCGGATCTTCTCGGCCGCGACCTTGTCGGGGACCGTGCATATCACCCGGTAACCCCGGACCGCCCCGACCATGGCCAGGCCGGCCCCCGTATTGCCCGAGGTGGGCTCGATGATCGTCCCTCCCGGACCCAGCAATCCTTGCCGCTCGGCCTGGTCGATCATGTTGACCGCGATCCGCTCCTTGACCGACCCGGCCGGGTTCAGGTAGTCGAGCTTGGCCACCAGGTTCCCGGGTGGATGGAGTCGGGCCAGCCGGACCAGGGGCGTCCAGCCGATGGCGTCGAGGGCGTTCCCGTGTATCACGAGGGTCGATCGTAGCCCTTCCCGGCTACCTGGACCTCCAGCTCGGCGTAGGATCCGACCGGCATCCGGCAGGCGCCCCGCTCGCAGACGTAGCCGAGGGTCTCGCCCTCCCGGTAGCGCCCGGCCACCACGGGAACCTCATCGGCAGGACCCGGGGACGGGGCCAGCACCAGATCGGGCCGGTAGGTTCCGGCGAGCCGCCCGGCCCACTCCAGGGCGCGAGGCCCGGTCACGGCCACCTCCCGTATGCCCATCTGGGACGCGGCCAGGGCCGCCAGCAGGTGACCGGCCGCGGAAGGGGCCGCCTCGAGGAGCCGGTCCCCCGCCCGGACGATCTGCTCGAAGCGCTCGTGATACCTGTGGTCCCCGGTGAGATGACCGAGCAGTAGGTAGCACTCCGCCGCCAGCGATGCGCCGGAGGCGCTCGGGTTGTCCTGCTGGTCGGACGGCCTTACCACCAGGTTGGAGGCGTCGGCGGCGCTGGCGAACACCACCCCGGTCGGGCCGCCGAAGTGCTCCTCCAGCAGGTCGACCAGCTCCCGGGCGGCCACGAACCATTCGACCTCTCCAGTGGCCTGGTAGAGCTCCAGCAGCCCGAGGGCGTACGACGCGTGGTCTTCCAGGAATCCCGGGATCGGCGCTAGACCGTTGCTCCAGACCCGCGCCAGGCGCCCGTCGGGGCGGCGCATCTCGCCTAGGACGAACCGGGCGTTCGCCCGCGCCGCCTCCAGGTAGGCCTCTGTCCCCAGCACCGCGCCCGCCACCGCCAGCGCCCGGAGCGCGAAGCCGTTCCACACGGTGATGATCTTGTGGTCCAGGCCGGGCCGGACCCTCGTGCTCCGGCGAGCCAGGAGGCTCTCCTTGGCCCGCCCGATCGCGCCCTCGACCTCCTCGACCGGGGCGCCGAACCGTGTCGCCACTTCCTGGACGGTGGCGGCCTCGTAGAGGATGTTGGCGCCCTCGAAGTTCCCGCCCGGGGATACCCCGAAGTAGGCGGCGGCCACGGGCCCGTCGTCCGGGCCGACCACTTCGTGGAACTCCTCGTGATCAAATACGTAGAACTTGCCCTCCACGCCTTCGGAGTCGGCATCCTCCGCCGCGAAGAACCCGCCCCCGGGATGGGCGAGATCCCTCAACATGTACCCCAGGGTGTCGACCGCCACCTCCCGGTAGAACGGGTTACCGGTGATCTGCCACGCACGCACGTACAGGCGGGCCAGGTCGGCGTTGTCGTAGAGCATCTTCTCGAAGTGGGGCACCAGCCAGACCCGATCCACGGAGTAGCGGGCGAACCCGCCGCCCAGGTGATCCCGGATGCCGCCCCGCGCCATGCGGGTCAGCGTGGTGGTGAGCATCGGCTTGGCCTTGGTCGCCGTGGCGAGGCCGCTGATCCTGGCCAGGAACTCCAGGATCGGCGCCTGGGGGAACTTGGGGGCGCCGCCGAAGCCGCCGTGTTGCAAGTCGAACTGCCGGGAGAGGGTCTCGTAGGCGGCGCTCACCCGGGCTCGGCCGGGCAGGTCCTCGGCGGGTGGGAGGGTGAGCCCGATCGCCCCGGTCAGCTGGTCCGCCTGTTCCCGCACGTCTTTCCGTCTGTTCCGCCAGGCGTGCTCGATCGCCTCCAGCACGCGGCGGAAGCTGGGCATGCCGTGGCGGTCCACATCGGGGAAGTACGTCCCGGCGAAGAACGGGCGGCCGCCGGGCGTCAGGAACACGGTCATGGGCCAGCCGCCCCGGCCGGTCATGGTGTGGACCGCGTCCATGTAGATAGAGTCCACGTCGGGTCGTTCCTCGCGGTCAACCTTGACCGATACGAAATGCCGGTTCATGAAATCGGCCGTTGCATGGTCGTGGAAGGACTCCCGCTCCATGACATGGCACCAATGGCAGGTCGAGTATCCGACCGAGAGCAGGATCGGGCGGTCCGCGGTCTTGGCGGCCTCGAAGGCCTCCTCTCCCCATGGGTGCCAGTCGACCGGGTTGTCCCGGTGCTGGATCAGGTAAGGGGACAACCCCTCGAGCGGCAGGTCTCTCAGCAGCGCCATGGCAGGTCACGGTGTCGGCGCATGAAATCCCCCTGGGGTCGTCAGCACCATGTTACGTAGGTGCGTGTGCTTGCCGTCCGGGGCGGCTCCGGGCGTTGAAAAGGCATCGCTAATCGAAAAGGCGGAAGAAACGCGGCCGGAAAGGCGTTGTGGAGTATGTCGGCGTACGGGCATCGTTTGCCGCGAGAGCCCGACCGACCAGCGTCCTCGTTACCTCGCCGGTGCGCGTAGCATGAACGTGTTCGGTGTTGAGGGACCGGCGGGGGTCGGCTTCACGCGCTGGACACGCGGCAGGCAGGAGTTGAGTAGTCTCGGTAAGACCGGCCCCGGGGCCGGTCTTACCGCAAGGAGTTAATCGCCGGAACGGCCGGCGGGCGATGAGTGGAGGGAACCGCATGGCTGTCGCAAACCCGACCCGGCAGAAACCGGTGGCACCCGCAGGCTCGGTAGCCAAGCGGGAGCGGGACAGAAACAGCAACAAGCTGACCGACGAGAAGGGTCGGCTCACAACCGACCTCGTGAGCCAGTACCTGGCCGCCATAGGCGAGTACGAGTTGCTCAACGCCGAGAAGGAGGTCGAGCTGGCCCAGGCCATCGAGGAGGGGCTGAAGGCCGGCGCAGCGCTGGAGGACGGTGATCTCGACGAGAGGGAGGACAGGCTAAGGGCCAGGGAGCGCCGGCTCCGTAACCGGGAGATGAAGCTTCCGGAGGAGGAGCGGCACAAGCTCGAGAAGTCCTGGAGCAGGCTCAGGGACGACCGGAAGAAGCTCCAGAAGGATCGGCTCAGGCTCAAGCGCAAGCGGGACCGCGGTCGCCGGGCCAAGGACGAGTTCCTCACCGCCAACCTCCGGCTGGTGGTCGCCAACGCCCGGAGGTATGCCAACACCTCCGGGATCGACTTCCTCGATCTGATCCAGGAGGGCAACCTGGGTCTGATCCGGGCAGTCGAGAAGTTCGACTGGCGCAAGGGATTCAAGTTCTCAACCTATGCCACCTGGTGGATCCGCCAGGCGATCACCCGTGCCATCGCAGACAAGTCCCGTACGGTGCGCATCCCCGTCCACCTCCACGATACGCTGGCGGCGGTCCGGGCTGCGCAGGCCAGCCTCAAGGCGGAGTTGGGTCGCGATCCGAAGCCGGCCGAGATCGCCGAGGAGGCCGGCGTCACCCTCGACAAGGTGGAGTTGGCCCTGAGCGTCTCGGATGCCGCCTCGCTCGAGAAGCCGGTCGGAGAGGACGGCGCCCAGCTCGGTGACTTCATCGAGGACCAGGATGCCGATGATCCGGTGCAGGTCACCGTGGAGCTGGACGTGTCCGACTGCCTGCGCCGCTCGATCGACCGGCTTCCTTACCGGGAGGGCCGGATACTCTCGCTCAGGTACGGGTTCCTGGACGGCGTGCCCAGGACGCTGGAGGAGATCGGGGAGGAGTTCAACCTCACCAGGGAACGGATCCGTCAGCTGGAGAAGCTGGCCCTCTGCCGGCTCCGCCACCCGTCGTTCGGGATCCGCGAGCAGGACCTCATATAGCCACCACTCACCTAACCGTCACCTCCGGCGTTCCTCCCTCGGCGCCGCGCCCTCGGCGCCGACACCATATGGGTGACTTCAGGACCTAGCCCGCACCCGGTGATCCTTCGTAGACGTCCCCTCCCGGGAAGAAGGCTCCCCACGCGAACCAGAAGTCGTTCCGGTGGACGGCGATCTCCAGCCGGGTTCCTGCCAGAGGTCCGCTGACCGCCTCGCCCAGCAGGGTCCATGTCGACGAGGTTTCCTGGTCCCGGAACACCTCGCCTTCCTTGACGAATGTCAGCGGGCGCCCATCCACCTGGCGCAGGTAGGCGATGCCCGTCCCGATCGCCCGACCCTCGCGCACCACCCCGCTGTCGAGCGCATCGGCGGTGTCGCCACCCCAGAACACCGTTACCGGAACCCCTCCTACGGAGTCATTGACCGCCCCGACCTCAGCGATCAGTGGGAATGGATAGGCCGTGGCGGCGCCGCCGATGGTCACCCCCACCACCCGTTCCAAGGCTCCATAGCGGGGGTCGACCTCTCCGGTGAAGAAGGGATAGGGCGCCGCCCGGCTCGAGTATCCCTCGTAGGGATTGAAACCGTACGGTATGCCGAATCCAGTGTCCCGGGACAGGGACTGTCCGTCCGGATAGGCGGCGGCGAAGTCCCCGAACGACACGATGGCGCTCGGGATGTGGGTGAGGACCGTGCCCGCCGCGGCGCCCACGATCGCTTCGCCGGTGATCTGCTGCCACAGCGAGACGGTCCCGTCGTCCCACATGACCAGGTCGGAGTTGCGCAGGAGTCCCGACACCCCGAAGCGAAGCTCCTCCCCGTCCACCCGGCGGTCGAAGGCCAGCGCGGTGTTGCATAGCGGGCAGTAGGTGACCGCGACCGGGATGCCCCCGATCCGGTCGTTCACGATCTCATGTCGGTGGAGGATGCTGAGCGCGTAGAAGCGCGACTCGCCGCCGATTGAGACCAGCATCCCCGGCGCCCGGTTGTCGAGCCATTCGCCGGCCTCATCGAGGGACTCGAAGACTGGGTCATCGATGGGTGGGATGGCATCCCGAGGATCGATCATGCCGATCCCCAGCAGCAGCTCCGACAGGTCGATGGTGCGGTTGGCCCAGTCGGTGGGCCACGGCTCGGTGGCGTACGCCACCACCGGGTCCAGACCCTGCTTCGGGTCGGTTCCGGTCTCCGGATCCACCTCTACCAGGTCCGTTATCTCCTGCTCCGTAACCTCCTGCTCCGTTTCCTCACGCTCCGGTGCCGCGGATGTGGAGGGCGCGGGAGCCTCCGCCGCGCCAGTCGCGGTAGTCGGCTCTGTGGACGCCGGGGCGGTATCAGAACCCTCGATTGCGGCAGGTTCGGCCGTGGTGGCCGGCGGTTCGGCCGGAACGCCGGGTCCATTGTCGGCGGCCCCGCACCCCGCAACCAGCAGCGACCCTGCAACCAGGACTCCGAGCCACGCGATGCGGCTCGTGCGAAGTGTCGGCAGGCGTGCCGATGCCTTCCCAGCCGAGTGACCAGTACCCATCCGATGGCCCAGCATATTCCCCTGCCAGGCTAACCGACCCAGCACGGTGACAACCCCGGGCGATCGTCCTGCCAGGAGGCCGGGCGGGTCTTGCCCGGGAGTGGGCGGGCAGAGTGTGTCACACCCCTGATGTATGGTGTCTATCGCCAAGCACCAATACCGGCCGATAAGGTGAGACCGATCGGAATGGCCGGCCTGAGGGAACATACGAGGCTTATGGAGCGAACAGCCGACACCCGGCAACCAGCCGGGCATGGCCGACCACGCTCGAACAGGATGGGTGGTGGCGGGGGAGGGGCCCGGTGCGGAGCGCCCGGTTTTCGCGAGTTCCGGTCTAGCGGCGTGGGGACAGGTAGTTGGCGCTGACCAACTCACCGTTCGCGAAGTCCAATACCCAGGTCGAGCCCTTCTCGAGGACGAGAGCCTGGTCCGCGCCCATGAGCGCCCGCAGGATCGTTCCCACGATCGGGCGGTGCGAGCAGAGCAGGCTGGTCCCCTCAGGCCGGTTGCCCAGCAGCTCGACTACCTCGGCGGGCCCGGACTCCTCCCAGAGTTCGATCGCCAGTTGGGGGACGCGCTTGCGGGCGGTGGCCACCGGAGTGACCGTCTGGCGGCAACGCGCCGCATAGCTGGTGAGTACGGCGTCGATCGGGAATCCCTCCAGTCCTTGGATCAGGCCGGTCGCCTCGGCGCGGCCCCGTTCCGAGAGAGGCCGGGCGCTGTCGGGGCGCGGCCCCCGGTCTCGCTTGCCGGCATCGGCATGGCGGACCAGCAGGATACGGTCGGCCGGGTCCCGCCAGCCGTCCGTCAGGCCCTCGCCCAGACTGCGCTCGGTGGGGTACGACATGTGATCGGCCAGCGATGCTTCGTGGACCCACCGGACCCGGTCCACCTCGGAGGAGGGTACGAAGTCGACCTCACCGGCCTGCATCGCCCAGTAGTGAACCGCCTTCCGGAGGCTCTCCTGCTTGGTGTAGGAGATGTGACCTAGGTAGCGCCCGATCAGGGGGCGCACTCCGGTCTCTTCCTGAACCTCACGCCTGGCGCACTCCACCAGGCACTCGCCGGACTCCAGCTTGCCCTTGGGAAACGTCCAGTCGTCGTATCCTGGCCGGTGGACCAGGAGAACCTCGATCCCTCCCGGTCCCTCGCGCCACACCACGCCACCGGCTGCCTGTTCGACAGGAGAATCCCTCATTAGGGCAGGTACCGGGGAGCAGGTCGGGTTCATCGAGGTATGCGTCATCTTATCGGGGCCACCGACCGTCTCTGCACGGTCGAGAGCTATGGCGCGCCGTCTCCGAGCCGGCGCCGCAGCGCCTCGACCGCCTCGGCGGGGCTGTCCACCATGGTGACCAGGCCGCCGGTGGTCCGTAGCTCTCCGGTCAGCCGATCGACGATCTCGCTCCAGGCGCTCCCGAAGGCGAGGATCGGCATCGGTTCTGCACTGCGCGCGGCGGCCAGGTAGGCGTCGTTCCAAGCGATCATCAACTCGGTGAGGGTTCCGATACTTCCCGGCATCACGATGTAGGCGCTGGCAAGCTCGGACATGGTCCTGATCCGGTCGAGCAGCCCGGCGGCCTGTATCTCCTCGGTCAGGAACCCGTTCCCGCCCGGCCGGTGCGGGAAGAGCACCGGGGCGGTCACGCCGACGACCCGTCCGCCCGCGATCGCCGCGCCCTTCGACACAGCCTCCATCAGCCCCGAGTAGCCGCCGTTGGTGACCCCGAACCCGGCCTCTACCAGCCGGCGGCCCAGCTCGACTCCCTCCTCGTAGACACCGTCACCGGGGAGAGCCCGCGAGGAGCCGTAGACTGCGACAATCCTGTCTCCCATAGGAGGGTCAGGGTACAGCACCTCCGATGGCGATCCTCGTTGGGGGAACAAACTGAGCGGGCCCGGCGTTGTCATCTATGGAGAGGCAAACAGGGGAGGCCGGCTTGAGCAGCAACCGCACTCCGTTCTACAAGCGACGTTCCATCCAGGTGGCGGCGGTCATCGTCGCCCTACCGGCAATCGGCCTGGCCTGGTGGCTAGGATCGCCGCTCTTCATCGACCGGGTGGTGGACGAACCCTTCCCCCTCGCCGCCATGGCGGTCGTCCCAGACGACATGACCGCCGAGGAGGTCGAGGCGATCATGCTCGATGCCGCATCGACAGATACACCGGCCGACGAAGACATGCCCGAGATGCCCACGACAACGACGCCAGCGGTGGCGAGCACCACCTCGACGGCTACGACCGCGGCTCCGGATGGCGATGCGCCGGCGACCACGGCGGCGACAGCTGACGAGCCGCCCACGACCCTGCCGCCCGAGCCGACCACGACCCTGCCGCCCGCGCCCACCGGCCCGGTGGCCTTGCTCTCGGGGAACCTGGTGGATGCCGACTCGTTCCACAAGGGATCCGGCCAGGTCGTCCTGTACGAGCTCGAGGACGGATCGAGGATCATCCGTCTCGAGGACATCGAGGTGACCAACGGTCCCCAACTCCACGTCCTCCTGACTCCGGTCCATGGATTGGCGGGTCGTGACCATCTCCGGGAGGCCGGCTACGTGGATCTGGGCCCCCTCAAGGGGAATATCGGTTCGCAGAACTATGAGGTGCCGGCTGACTACGTGATACCCGAGCAGGTGACCCTGGTGATCTACTGCGTGCCGTTCCACGTGGTGTTCACGACCGCAGAGTTGGCCTGACCCGGGCGCGGCCGCCGGATCCGGCTAGTCGGGTAACGGGTGACGAGGAGATCCTTGGACGCCATTGCCCACCGGTCCTGACCCGATTTCTCGCGTTCTCCCCGGGATGGCCCGGATCTGTCACAACCCCGGTATACCTTGCTTGACGCTAGTCACCTACGCCGGTGAACAGCTACCGACCGATCGGTTTGCCGGCCAAGGGGTCAGACGAGCTTCGAGGAGCGAAGGCCGATCGCCCGGCAGCCGGCCGGGCATGGCCGACCACGCTCCAGGCAGGACAGGTGGTGGCGGGGGAGGGCCCTGGGCCGGAGGCGGGCGCCCGCGATTTTCGCGTTCTGGGGAGGGTGGGGTCGCCTCTGACCGCTAGCTAAGGGTGAAGGGCCGTTCGGTGGGCAACGGTCGGGCACCTACTCGTCGTTCCCAACCATGTGGGGTTTGCAGGTTGGTCCGAAAGCCAGGAGCCGGCCCGTGTGCTCCCTCCGCCGCGGCTCGCCGGCCCCGAAACCCCGGAGGGCGAGACGGGTGGCCGCTACCATCCGGCGCACGAGAGGGGTTCTCCTTCAGTGCGTTCGGGGGAAAGGGGTGAACCATGAGAACCGATTCCATGAGAACCGATGCGATCCACAGGCTGGAGGCCTGGGCGCTCATGGTGGGGCCGGCCATGGCCCTGGTCTTCTTCCTGGTCGAGCCGGGCGGGCTGCTCGTCGAGCCGGCGGATTCGATGGACTCCGTCGGCAGGATTACCGCGCTGGCCGCGAATCCCTTCCTGGCGCATCTGTCCGCGCTCTTCGTACCGCTCGGCCTGCTCCTCCTGCTCTACGGGTTGTCCGGAGTGAGCCGGGTGACCACGGGGCCTGATTACGCCGCCGCCGGAACGAGGTTCGGTCTGCTGAGCGCAACCGTGGGCGGTGTCGGATGGATACTCGCCACCGGGCTCGACCACCTGCTCGCGCAGACCAGGGTGTCGTCAGCGGAGGCTCTAGCAGCCGCCATACCGACCTACCGGACCGGGCTGGGCATCACGTTGGTATCCGGTGTTGCCGTATCGCTGGGCCTGCTGGCCTTCAGCCTGAGCCTGGCGGCCAGGGAACGTAGCGGCCTCCACAGGACGGCCGCACTGGTGATCGCCGTGGTGTCCGCCATCTCCGTTGCAGCGCTGATCATCGGTTACACCACCCCGAGCGAGGCCATGATCGCGATCGGACGCGCCTGCTACTTCCCGTGGGTGATCTGGTTCATCATGCTCGGTTCGAGATTCCTCAAGGCGGGGCGCCCGGCATAGACACCTGACGTGGGCGCCGCCCGACCCGGAGGCCGAGCCGCACCCGGCTAGCCGAGGGTCTCCCGCACGGCCGAGACCACCCGTCGCGGGGTGATGATGGCGTGCGCCTCCACCCCGAACTGGGGCCAGGGGGCATCGAAGCCGGCCACCCGCGCTATCGGGGCCTCGAGATCGTACAGAGCCTCCTCCGCCACCGTGGCCGCCACCTCGGCGGCCATTCCAGCGGTTCGGGGAGGCTCCTGAACCAGTACGAGGCGCCCGGTCCTGGCCACCGAGTCGAGCACGGTGTCGCGGTCCCAGGGCTTCAGGGTGCGCAGGTCGATCACCTCGCACGACACCCCCTCGCGTTCCAACTGGCCGGCGGCGGACATCGCCACGCGGACCATTCCCCCGTAGGTGACCACCGTCACGTCGTCGCCGGCTCTGCGGATCCGCGCCCGCCCGATCGGGAGGGTGTAGTAGCCGGTGGGGACGTCCTCGCGTCCGGCCCGGTACAGCACCTTGGGCTCAAGGAAGAGCACCGGATCCGGACTCTCCGCCGCCGCGGCCAGCAGGCCCTTGGCGTCCACGGCCGTGGACGGGACCACCACCGTCAGGCCCGGAGTGTGGACGAAGTAGGCCTCCGGGCTGTCGCCGTGGAACTCGTGGGGAGCGATACCGCCGCCGTTGGGCCAGCGCACCACGATGGGGAGCGAAACGTTGCTCCTGGTGCGGAAACGGAACCGGGCCATGTGGCTGACGATCTGGTCGAAGGCCGGGTAGACAAACCCGTCGAACTGGATCTCGACCAGAGGACGCGCCCCGCCGATGGCCATTCCCACCGCTGTCCCGGCGATGCCGGTCTCGCACAACGGGGAGTCGATGACCCGGCCGGCGCCGAATCGGTCCAGGAGGCCGGCGGTGATGCGGAACACGCCTCCGGTCCGGCCCACGTCCTCGCCCATGATGATGGCCTCCGGATGGCGGTCCATGACCTCCGCCATAGCGGCGTTGATCGCCTCCGCCATGTTCCAGTGGGCGGTGGCGCCCTCGAGCACGGGATCGTGCCCTATCCGCCACCGCTCGTCTGGTTCCAGCCGGGAAGGGCCGGAGTCCTCACGTCTCAGAGCCGTCTCGTACTGGTGGGACAGCGCCTCGGGCACTTTGGCGTAGACGTGCCGCACCGCTTCCTCCCGGGGTGGCGGCTCCCGCCCTTCTATCTCCGCCAGGGCCAGGTCCATCTCGCTCGCCTCGTCCGTCACCTGCTCGTCGATATCGTCCGACCACAGGTCCAGGCTGTCGAGGTAGCGGCGCATGCGGTCGAGCGGGTCACGGACCCGCCAGGCCTCCACCTCGCTCTCGCTCCGGTACAGGCTCGGGTCGTCGGCGGTGGCATGAGGGCCGAACCGGTACGTGATGGCCTCGATGAGGGTGGGTCCCTCCCCGCGGCGGGCCCGGTCCACGGCCTCCTTGGTGGCCGAGTAGACGGCCAGCACGTCCATCCCGTCGACCTTGACGCCGGGCATTCCGTAACCGATCGCCTTGTCGGCCAGATCGGTAGCGGCGGTCTGGCGCCGGGTCGGCATCGAGATCGCCCAGCCGTTGTTGGAGCACAGGAACACGGTCGGCGCCTTCCAGACCCCTGCGAAGTTCATCGCGGAGTGGAAGTCGCTCTCGGAGGTGGCCCCGTCGCCGAAGTAGACCATCGTGATCAGGTTCTCCCCGGCCAGGCGGGCGGCGTGGGCATGCCCGACAGCGTGGGGCAGTTGGGTGGCGATCGGGATCGTGTGGATGTTCATGCGGTACCGGTGCACATCCCAGTCACGGTTGGGAAGGCCCCGGTAGTACGACAGCATGACCGACCACGGCATCCCTCTGACCAGTTGGGTGGCGTGTTCCCGGTAGCTGGGGTAGACCCAGTCGTCAGGTTCGAGCGCGTAGGCCGAACCCACCTGGGCAGCCTCCTGTCCCTCTCCCGGCGGGAAGGTGCCGAGACGGCCCTGGCGCTGCAACCTCATGGCCCGCCGGTCGAAGCGCCGTCCCAGCGCCATGAACCGGTACATCTCCAAGAGGTCCTTGCCGTCCAGATCGGGCGGCTCGCCGACCAGCTTCCCCGCCGGATCCAGGATCTGCAACACCGAACTGTTCCTTCCGCTTGCTGGCGGCATTTTAGGGAGGCAAGGCCCCCCGCCCGCTATCCGCCGAGTCTACGGCCGGGCTCCAAAGCGCTCGACTTGTTTATGACCATCGGGGCGAGCGAAAAGTTTCCCGCAGGGCGCGGTTCGGAGACCCTGGCTCGGTCACCGTCTGTCTCACTATGCTCCCGTCAGTGGTCCGCATACGAGCCGCCATCGATGACCTCGTTCCATACGACGGCGGCCCCGGCTTCGAGGAGTTCGCCCACCGTTTCGGCGCCAGAGGGATTGCCATGCTGGCCGGCAACGAGTACCCGACTCCTCCCTTTCCCGAGGTTCTGGACGCCATCTCGGCGGCCGCCGCAGGCATCCACCGGTACCCGGATGCGGGCACGGTCCGCCTGAGAGAGGCTCTGGCCGAGACCCTGGGCATCACCCCGGACTGCGTGTGGCCCGGCGCCGGTAGCTCGGAGAACCTCACCACGACGGCCCGGGCTGTGGGAGGCCCGGGGACCAGCATCGTCTACCCGTGGCCCTCGTTCGCCATGTACCCCATCAACGCGGTGTACGCCGACGCGGAGAGCATCCGGGTGCCGCTCGACGAAGCCCTACGGATCGACCTCGGGGCGTTGTACGGGGCGATCCGGGACGACACCACGCTCGTGATCATATGCAACCCGAACAACCCGACGGGGAGCTACGTGACCCGCGCGGAGATCCACGAGTTCGCCGATCGGGTTCCCGAGTCGGTCCTGGTGCTGGTGGACGAGGCCTACGGGGAGTTCGTGGTAGCCGAGGAGGAGTCCAGCATCGTCCCCCTCGCCGTAGAACGTCCCAACGTGGTGGTGGCCCGCACCTTCTCCAAGATCTACGGGCTGGCGGGCCTCCGCGTCGGTTACATGGTTGGCCAGGCCCCCACCCTCCGGTCTCTCCGCAAGGCCCAGAGCCCGTTCGTGGTCGGTTCCCTGGCCGAGGTGGCCGCCACCACGGCCCTGCGTTTCCCCGAGCGGGTGAGGGAACGGTTCGATCTCAACCGCCGGGGAGTCGACTACCTTGAGGGCGCCCTGTCCGACCGGGGCATCCGTTACGTTCCCACGCAGGCCAACTTCATCTGGTTGCGCCTCGGCCCCGGTACGCCGGGGATAGTCCAGGAACTCCTGGAGATGGGCACGCTCATCCGTAAGGGAACCGAGGACTGGACCCGGGTGTCCATAGGCACCGAGTCCGAGAACCGTCGTTTCATCGAGGACCTGGATCTGATGCTGCGGCGACGCCGCTCCTGACCTCCAGCCCGGTCCCGGTAGGTCTTAGAGGCCGGGGGGTTCCAGTCCCTCCAGCCATGACTCCGACTGTTCCAGGAGCCACATGCTCAGGCCGTGCGCGCATTCGAGGACGTCGCACACGTTGATCTCCCGGCGGAACATGTCCCGAAGGCGGAAGTCCAGCCGGCCCACCAGCGATAGGCTCCGCCTGGCCGGGTCGGTCACCGACATGTACGTGTCGGTGGCGGACACCTCCACCGGCAAGGTCGTGCCCGAGACCCCGGCCAACTCGGTGGCGAGGATGAGCAGATCGGGGGGGTTGGGCAGCGGCGGCAAGGCCCACTTGAAGAACAGGGGCAGCTCCAGCTGGCGTTCCTGCTCCTCGTCCATCTCGAGATGCTGCGCCATCAGGTCCTCGAAGGCCAGGATCACCCGGGGCTCCACCTCCAGCACCATCAGCATCTCGAGCGGTCCCTCGCAGGCCTCCTCAGGATGCAGGTCCACCTCCCAGGCCTGGCCCAGCGAGAAGGACTCGATGAAGTGGCGCTCGGCGTGCACGTGGAACCCGTGGTCTACCGCATGAGCCTTCATGTCGGTGATGAAGCCGGCGATGTCTACTGCCATGGGCGGCGCTTCCCCTCGCGGGCGAGTGGGGTCAAGGACGGACCTCGTAGTAGTTGTGGATGGGATCGTCTTCGAGGCGGAACATGCGGAAAGAGGTGAAGCCGGCACTCCTCACGATGCGCTCCGCTTCGGCAGGGTGGAATCCTAGGGTGCCGAGCCCGGCGGCGCCCTCCTGGGAGGCGGCCGAGAGCAGGCACCCCGACAGGCTGTAGCCGTACTGCATGGCCAGCATGGGGTTCCTCAGGTTGTCCTCGAAGGTCTCGTAGCAATACGTGTCCTTGATCAGCCACACCCCGTCGTCCTTCAGGGATCGCCGGACCGCGGCTGCGATGCGATCCGGGAAGGGCGCGTCATGCATGCAGTCGAGGGCCAGCGCCAGGTCGTAGCGGCCCTCACCCGCCAGGTTCTCGCCGCCGGTCTCGTGGATGGTGGCGTTGGGCAGGTGGCGGATGCGTTGCCTGGCCCGGGAGCAGGCGATACCGGAGGGTTCGTAGCCATCCACGGTGCAGGCCGGGAATCGTTCGGCCAGGGTTCGGAGGGCGATGCCCCCTCCGCTCCCCACTTCGGCCACCCGGCACCCGGCCTCCAGCTTCCCTACCAGGCCGTCCACGGAGGGCAGGACCCGCTCCAGCAGGAAGGGACCCACCCCGACCCTGTTCATGCGGTCCACCTGGCGGGCCACCGGCTCCCCCATCCGGTGGTAGGTGATGCCGATGCCGGTGCGGAAGGCGTTGACCATCTCGTCGATGCGCTCGGGATGGAACCCTCCGATGAAGGCACCGGCCGCGAAGGACATGGCGTCTTCATCGACCATCACCTGCTCGCCCTCTGGGCTGAGCGAGAACCCGTTCTCCGGGGTGCGGTCGATCAGCCCGGCCGCGGCCTGGCCGAGGAGCCACTCGCGGACCCAGCGCTCCGACAGGTCGGTACGCTCGGCCAACTCACCGGAGGTCATCTCCTGGCCTCCGGCCATAGCCCGGTAGAGGCCGAGCCGATCCCCGAGGTGGACCATGAGGCTGACAACCTCGCCCTGCTTGTAATGCCAGATCCTGAGGGCGTATTCCTTGAGGAGATCCGGGTCGGTCGAACGCACTGTCGGGTTACCCTAGTTGGCCTCGGGGCCGTTCCCACCGTGCCCACGGACAGAGGGACAATCCAATCTAAGGCAATCTAACGCAGACAACTAGGAACTAGTCAGCTAGTTGAGCCGAGGGTTCTCCGGGTAGGTCGAGAAGAAGGCGTACCGGCCTCCTGCCCGCCTCAGCACCTCTTCCCACAGATTCTCCGGTTGTGAGGTGAAGACGTCCTCGGGCTCGCCATCGACCACGAACCACCCCCTGGCCTCCAGTTCCGACTCGAGCTGACCGGGACCCCACCCGCTGTAACCGGAGAAGACCCGGGCCTCCAGACCGGAGTCCACGTCAGGCTCGGCCTCCAGATCGACCACCCGGACGCCCACCACTTCCGGCCAGCCCTCCAGCGGCTGCGCCCCGGTACCCCTGGCCAGACCCAGACCGCCGCCTTCCCCGACCGGACCGCCCACGAACACGACACGTGGATTCGCCGCCGCCGACCACCACCCGGGTAGGTGATCCAGCAGGTCGGCCTCCGTGGGCCGGTTCAATACCAACCCGACCGCGCCCTCAGGGGTGTGCTCGATCATCAGCACGACCGTCCGGTTGAAGTTGGGATCGACCATCCCGGGCATGGCCACCAGCAACCGCCCCGCCATCGAGGTGAACTCTTCCTCCGCGCCCTCGGGCAGGTCCCCGGCGATGCTTTCAGAACCCGTCATGTCCCCCCGATCTTGCCACATCCTCGCCACCTGTACCTCCGCCGGCCAGCCCCTACCACACCCCTGCGGTTAGATACTCCCGGTACGCGGGGATGCGTGGCCTTCTGACCATGACGGGCCTGCTCGCCCCGAGTCACCCGCTCCCGTGCAGGGCGACGCGCAGCGCGTCCGCCTCGATGGCCTTCCAGCGCATGCTTACTTCCGCTGTCGGGAGGAAGTACTGGCTGCCATGGACCGCACCGGGGAGGATGTGCAGCTCGGTCGGCACCCCGGCTGCCGCCAACCGTCGCGTGTATTCGATGGACTCGTCCACGAACAGGTCGAGGTCTCCGACGATGATGAAGGCCGGCGCCAGTCCGGCCAGGTCCTCGGCTCGGGCGGGGGAAGCGTAGGGAGACACGTCATCGCTTCCAGCCGGCTTGCCCAGCAGGGAGCTCCAGCCGATGATGTTCGCTGCCCGGTTCCACACCTTCGGATGGTGGACCCAATGACTGGAGCGGGTGATGTTGCGGTCGTCCAGCATCGGGCAGATCAACTGCTGGAAGATGATGTCGACACCTCTGTCTCTCGCCACCAGGGCCAGGGCCGCCGCCAGGCCACCCCCGGCGGAAGCGCCGCCGACGGCTATCCGACCGGCGTCGACTCCGAGGCTTTCCGCATTGGAGACCAACCACTTCAGGCCGGCGAAGCAGTCCTCGATCGGCGCAGGATGCGGATGCTCGGGAGCCAGGCGGTACTCGACAGACGCCACCACGCACCCCATATCGACCGCCCATCCCTTGCAGTCAGCATCGTTAATGGCGACATCACCCATCACCATGCCCCCACCGTGGATCCAGTAGAGAGCCGGCGCACCCGCGTCCAGACCTGACGGTGTGTAGACCCGAACCATCACATCCGGATCCCCGTCCGCTCCAGGAGCCCAATGGTCCTCTACCTCAACCCCCGGGACATCGGGAGCCTGGGCGGCCATGGCGGCCATGAAGCCGGCGGCCATCTCCCGGGCCGTAGGGAGATCTGAGAGATCCAGCAAGGCCTCGGGAATCATCTCGAGAACGGCCTTGTGTGCCTCATCGAGGCGATCGTCGAACTCCACCATGGTCATCTCCTTCGCTAACCGAGTCCGGTTCTTCCGGACCTCAGTTCGACGGTACCACCCGACGTTCGCCGCGCGACCTTGAGGCCGAACTTTTGATGGGGTGACCGCTCTCTTCTAAGGGGGGCTTCCGATCTCGCCACGGCAACTCCGCCGCCTCCGTGCCGGAGGATCAGTCCTCCAGCCGCTCGTCGAGATAGGCGATCAGGGCTGCCTCGTAGCGAGTTGGGTAGTCGTCCCAGGAGTCGCCATGGGCGCAGCCTTCGTAGACGGTCAGTCGCGGCGGGTACCGGAGCCCGGTCCGGATCCGTTCCAGGTGGGCGATCGGGATGCGGTCATCGATGTCGCAGTGGGCAAGCCCGATGGCATAGGAGTAGCTCGCAGCGTCTCCAGCCGGGTAGACCCCTCCGATGTCGATGCCCTTGGAGAGGCGCGCCATCAGGATCACGCCCGGCCGCAGGACGGAAGCCAACCAGGAGGGTGCCGAGGTGCGCCGCGCCACCTCCTGGACGACCAGATCGGACAGCGAGGCGAAGGACGAATCGGCGAAGACACCGGCCACGGCAGGTTCGCGCCATCCCGACATCAGGGCGATCGCGCCGCCGTAGGAATTGCCATGCAGGAAGATCGCGCCGGCCTCCGCCCCGCGTTCGCGGATCAGGTAGTCGACCGCGCCCAGCAGGTCGTCCTGCTCGTGGACTCCGGCGCCCATCTGGGCTTGGTCGGATTCGCCGTGGCCGCGCAGGTCGAAGGCGAGCACCGAGTAGCCGCTCTCGATCAGAGCCGGCGCCATGGCGAGCATGGAGCTGCGGTTGCTGTCGATGCCGTGCACGCGGATCACCGTGGCGCGGGCGTCGGGGGCCGGTAGCCACCACCCTCGGAGGACGATCGTGGGCCAACCGCGCGGCGTGAACTCGACCTCCTCGTAATGCAGGGCGAAGTCCTCGGGGCGTTCCTCGAGCGGGTTGGCCTCAGCGTCGAGCGCGCTGTCAGCGATGTAGAAGGACACAGCCGCATAGATCAGCGTAAGGATCACAACCGGGATAGCAAGCCGTCTGACCCGCCTCGGGCGGCTGGTTCGGGCGCTCACCCATGACCGGAAGGTGTTCAAGGACCGGATCGTCGTACGATAGCTGCTACCGGCAGTCCCGCCCCGCCTCCAGCAGGAAGGGAGCCGTCAGGTGACGTCGGCGGCCCCCACGCGCAGATGACCCTCGATCCGCGCAACTCGCTGCTCCAACTGTCCCAGACGCTCGCCCACCCTGTCGCGCCGGCTCATCACCACCGTGAACAGGTTCAGCGAGATAACCACTACCCAACCAACAGCTGTAATCGCTACCGCATCCATGAACAACTTCCCTTCTCGTCCCCCATCACCATGCGTGCGCCAACGCCGAGATTTGCATTGTAGTGACACCCGCAAACGAACGTGCAGGGTTCTCCACCTCTGACCGTTCTGCGAGCCGGCATCACCTCGCTCCTCGAATCCATGAAGTTTTTTTCGCGTTCCGGTCGACAATGCCGGGCATTGTCACACATGTTTTCTATAACTGATGGATAGGCGCGCGATACCGAACACAGAGGAGGACACATATGGCAGAACTTACGTTCGAGCGGCTCCGTGACGCAGTGGCTGGTGAGGCGGTGGCACTGCGATCAAGGATCACCCTTCAGCCAGCCGGCGGGCCGGGTGACAAGGTATTCCCGCCCACCTACGCGGTGAATAGTGGATTGAAGTACGCAACCGAAGAGCGCCGGATCGGCGACACGGTGTCCCAGACCGTGCTCTTGGACTCGGTAGCCTCGCAGGCCAACCGAGCCGAACTGGCACTGCTCGAGGGCTGGGACATGGGAGAACTCAGCTTCCCGGTTCCTTATGTGGACTTCACGGTCGAGGAGGAGGTGGCCGACCTCGGACAGTTGACCGCGCTCGAAGCGCCCCACCGACTCGCCGACGCCATTTTCCGGGATAGCCTGCTTGAGGACACCTTGTTCCGACTACACGACGTCGGGCGTGCCATCACCAACGCACACCCACGGAATGCCACAGACCTGTACCGCTACTCGCCTACGGGCCTCCTCTTCGGAATGTGGGACTCCACAGGTCCCAAGGGTGGCCTGGGTTCTAAGTTCCAACGAGCCTACGTGTCAGAGATCGTCGGTCTCGATGCCCAGTTCGGCAGAAAGGTATCGAGCCGGCTCGACCCGCTCCAGATCGAGCGGGAGGCAGCGCAGCGACAAATCTTCGTTCACGAAGATGCTGAGCAGGTCTGGACTCTCGAAGAGTCAGACTCCGACAAGAAGAACAATAAGGCAGTGATCAAGGGGAGTGGTAGACCCGCCGAGATCAACCACGGCAACATCGCGCCTTCGATCGACGCGGATGCTGGTGGTGTCACGATCTCTAAGGCCATCCAAACTACTGTGGTCTTGATGGCGATCAGCGAAATTCCCCAGAGTTGGTCAGCGAATTTCCCCACCCTG
>JAPPGV010000078.1 GCA_028821235.1 bacterium | reverse complement strand
GACTACGGGCCGGGCAAGCGGTCCTACACCCACCGGGACCTGGCGCTCGGCTGACCCCGGGCCTACACGACCAGCAGCACCAGCGTCTCGGCCACGCAGGCCGGTCTGGCGGACCCCTCCAACTCGATCGTGACCCTCTCCTCGAGGAGGATGCCGTTGGGCTTCTCCGACACGCCCGCTATCTCCCGGACCACCCGCACCCTCGAACCGACGGGGACCGGGCTGAGGAACCGCACCCGGTTGAGGCCGTAGTTGATGATCATCTCGAGTCCGGGGAGGTCGAGAACCGGGCCGATCCCCGGTATCAACGCCAGGGTCATGAACCCGTGGGCGATGGTGGCCCCGAACGGGCCATCGGCTGCCCGGGCGGCGTCCACGTGGATCCATTGAGGGTCCCGGGTGGCGGCGGCGAAGCTGTCGATGTCGGCCT
The DNA here is from genome assembly GCA_028821235.1 of bacterium. Taxonomy (NCBI): domain Bacteria; species bacterium. Next base: position 25,630 of record JAPPGV010000078.1, on the reverse strand, counting down.
GGGTGATGGTGTGCCAGTCGCCCACCCCGATGACCTCACCGACCCGAGCCTCCAGTTCCGCTCTGATACTCATCCGGCGCCCCGAGCGGCAGACTGCTAGGTGGACTCGTCTTCGAGGGCGACCCGGATGCGGCGGAACCCCCGGCCCTTCGACTGGACCTTGGTGATCCTCACCCGGCCGACCTCCTCGGTCGTGTTGACGTGGGTGCCGCCGTCCGCCTGGCGGTCCAGGCCCACGATGTCGATCACCCGGATCCGGCGCACCGAGGGCGGGATCAGGTTGACCTTGGTCCGGATGAGGCTGGGGTCGAGGTCGGCCTCCTCGCGGGGCATGAAGGACACATCCACCGGGAGATGCCGGGCGATAGCCTCGTTCAGCGCCTGCTCGACGGGATCCCGGTGGCTGGCGTCCCAGTTGGGGATCTCGAAGTCCAGGCGACCGTAACCGGGTTCCATGTTGCCGCCCGTCACCGGGCTCCGGAACCGCTCCCAGATCACCCCGCAGAGGGCGTGCAACGATGTGTGGGTTCGCATCAGCCGGTACCGGCGGTCCCAGTCGATCCTGCCGGTCACCCTGGTCCCCACCTTCGGCAGCCCGCCCTCGAGCCAGTGCCAGACGCCGTCCGAGTCCTGCTTGACCCCCACCACCTGGAGCCGGTCATCCCCGATGGCCAGCTCTCCGGCATCGACCGGCTGGCCACCCCCGCCCGGATAGAACACCGTCCGGTCGAGCAGCACCCGCCCATCGTCGGCATCGGTCGCCACCACCTCGGCCGCCATCTCGCGGGCATACGAGTCAACCGAGTAGATCCGCTCCGTCATGGCGCCAACGATACCCCGATCACGATCGGGCATCGCTCCCGCCCATCAGCCCGCCCCACCGTCCGGGAAGCACGACCCTCGCCCCATCGTCCCCCAGGTCGTCCGCCCCCGGGTTCAGGGGGAACAATTTTTCGCGTTCTACCGGGAAGGGCTTGAACGCGTCACAGCTTCGCTATACGTTGCCGATCGCCAAGCACCTACACCGGCCGATGTGAGATGAGACCGATCGGAACGGCCGGCCTGAGGGAACATCAAAAGGCTTATGGAGCGAAGGGCCGTCTCCCGGCATCCAGCCGGGCATGCCCCACCCCGCTCCAACAGGATGGGTGGTGGCGGGGGAGGGGCCCGGTGCGGAGTACCGTTTTTCGCGACTTTTGGCGCCTGGCGGTTCTTGAGGCAGAGGACGCCATATATGACGCCCTGTTCCTCAGGTTCGCCCGTGGCGATGGATCAACCGAACCCGGTCATCGGGGCGATTCCCGGTACGGGACGGGTCAGCCCGCTTCCCTCAGGTCCTTGAGCCACCGCTGCCGGAGCCGGCGCCGCTCGCCCGGGGTGGTGCCGCCCCAGATCCCCTCGGTCTGGTTGGTGCCCACCGCGTAGGACAGGCACTCGGACGCCACCGGGCATCCCTCACATACCTGCTTGGCTCGCCCCACGCCCACCACGTCGCCCGGATCGGGGAAGAAGATGTCCGGGTCGGTCGTCCGGCACGCCGCCTGGTCGCGCCACGACGCCCCACCCGCCGGGGGTTGGGTCGATGTGAGGATGAACGGTGTCGCGCTGCGACGCCCCACCCGCCGGGGGTTGGGTCGATGTGAGGATGAACGGTGTCGCGCTGCTTCTCATACCCCGTACAACAGCCGTCGGGCCTGACGTGTTCCTTGTTTCTGACACACGGTCGGCAAAGGACGGTCAGAAGGGATAGGGAGGGGGGACCTCACCCGGTTCGTAGCGGGCCAGTTCGCGGCGGGCCACCGCTCGGACATGCACTTCGTCGGGCCCGTCGAGGATCTGCAGGGACCGGACCTGCGCATAGAGGTGGGCCAGTGGGAACTCGTCCGACACCCCGGCGGCGCCGAACAGCTGGATGGCGCGGTCGATCACCAGCCTGGCCATCCGAGGCACGGCCACCTTGATGGCCGAGATCTCGACCCGGGCCTCACGGGTGCCCACCGTGTCGATCATCCAGGCGGTCTTCAACACCATCAGGCGAGCCTGTTCGATCCGGATCCGCGAATCGCCGATCCAGTCCCGCACCACACCCTGGTCCGACAGCAGCGACCCGAAGGCCTGCCTGGCCTGCGCCCGGGCGCACATCAGATCGAATGCCCGCTCGGCCATGCCGATCGCCCTCATGCAATGATGGATCCGTCCCGGACCGAGCCTGGCCTGGGCCATGGCGAAACCCCCGCCCCGCTCGCCCAGGAGGTTCGATTCCGGGACGCGGACACGGTCGAGATGGAGAGTCGCGTGACCTCCCCGGTCGTGATAGCCGAAGACCGAGGAGTCGTGCTCGACGGTCACCCCAGGACTGTCGAGCGGCACCAGGACCATGCTCTGGCGCCGGTAGGGATGGGCGTCCGGATCGGTCACCCCCATGACGATCGCCACCTTGCACCTCGGGCTGGCCGCCCCGGTCGAGAACCACTTGCGTCCACGGATGACGAGGTGATCGCCGTCCTTCGTGATGCGGGTGCGGATGTTGCGGGGGTCCGAGGAGGCGACATCCGGTTCGGTCATGGAGATGCATGAGCGGATGGCGCCGTCCAGGAGCGGATCGAGCCAGTGGCGTTTCTGCTCCTCCGTCCCGAACATGTGGAGGATCTCCATGTTGCCGGTGTCGGGCGCCGAGCAGTTCACCGCCTCCGGCGCCAGCAGCGGGCTACGGCCGGTGATCTCGGCCAGCGGTGCGTACTCGAGGACCGACAATCCCGCCCCCCGGTCCGGATCGGGCAGGAACAGGTTCCACAGTCCCCTGGAGCGGGCTTCCGCCTTCAACTCCTCCATGATCGGCGGATGGTGGTGGGGGTCTCCCGCAGCCGCCATCTGCTCTGCATAGACGGACTCGGCGGGGTAGACCGTCCCGTCCATGAAGTCCAGCAAGGCGGACTGCAGCCGCTCCACTCGCGACGAGAATTCGAAGTCCACCGGTTGCGCATCTCCTCGGGCGATGACCGAGAACGTTAGCCACCCTGCGGTCCGCCTCGAGGGGACGCCGAGAGCGGGTCGCCGCGTCCCCTGACCGCGAACCCGGACCCGCTACACTTGGCAGGTACGGGGTCGGATGTTCAGGCGGACAGCCGAGCAAGACCCGACTTCTTGCCAACCCGCTAGGGGGTGACCGCATGTTGAGATTCGTGGAGGAGATCCTCCTTCTCCTACTCCGTGACGAGGACGGCAAGTTCTATCACGTTTCCCGCTTCGCGATGGACCGCGCCATCGCCGGAGCCGTACTCATGGACCTGGCCATGGAGAACCGCATCGACACCGACCTCGAGGACCTGCTCCTGATCGATGCCGACCCCACGGGCGACAGCCTGCTGGACCCGACCCTGGCCATGATCGCCGCCGGGGAGAAGCGCAACGCCCTCTACTGGGTGGAGCAGGTCGCTCGGAGCTCCGACGAGATCCGGGAAGATGCGTTGACACGGCTGGTGGAGCGGGGGATCCTGGAACGACAGGAGGATTCCTTCCTCTGGGTGTTCCGCTCGCGGCGCTACCCGGCTGTTGACGGCGAGGCGGAGCGCGAGGTCAAGCTGCGGATCATGGGTGTCCTGTTCAGCGACGAGATCCCCGACCCGCACGATGTGGTGCTCATCTGCCTGGCCGACGTGTGCGGCATCTTCAAGCTGCTGCTGTCCAAGCAGGAACTGGATCAGGCCGCGTCACGGATCGAGCAGGTGCGGAAGCTGGACCTGATCGGCCAGGCCGTGGCCCAGGCCATCCACGAGATCGAGATATCGATCGCCTCGGCGGTGATGTTCTAACCCGGCCGGGACTCACCGGAGCGGAAGGACCGTCTCTCCGAAGACGGGTAATCCGCGGGCTCAGGACTTGGCGGGTCTCGAGGAGGACTTGACGACCCGGCGCCCGGGACGGGCCCAGAGGCTGTAGACGACCAGCACCGAGCCGAAGGCGGCCAGGGCGTAGCGTGTGGTGATCGCCTCCCCGAGAGCGCCGAGCACGAGCGTACCGATCGGGAAGAGACCGCCCCAGGCCAGCACGAACAGGCTCATCACCCGTCCCCGCTTGGACTCGGTGCCAGGGTCTGGACCAGGGTGGTCAGGCAGGTGAGCAGGAAGAAGTTGAGTCCGCCCCCCACCGTCACGAGGACCCCGGCCGCCCAGACCGTCCGGGTCAGGCCGAACAGCCCCTCAACCACCCCGAAGGCCACCGCGCCCCAGGTAATGGTGGCCATGTTGAGCGACAACCGGCCGCTCCCGGCCGCGAACGCGCCGAGCATGGCGCCGAGACCGACCAGCATGATCAGCCTCGTGAAGGTCTGGTCGTTCCCGCCTAGCGTGTCGTAGACCACAACCGGGAGCAACGCCATGTATGAGGTGCCGAAGACAGTCACCATGGCGGCCATGGCCAGCGCCTTCATGATGGTGGGACGTTCCCGGACGTACTCGATTCCCTGGCGCATCCGACCGAAGACGCCGAGCGTGTCCTGCTCGGGCTGGTAGGGCCGTAGCGTGATCATCGAGATCGCCACCGCTCCGGCCAGGGCCGCCACCGCCCACAGCGCGAACGTACCTCCCGGTCCCCAGAGGGCCAGGATCGGCCCGGCCAGCGCCGGCCCACCGATGCGGGCCAGGTTCAGCCCGATCGAGTTGATCGACACCGCGCTCCGCAGGTCCTCGGACGGGACCGAATTGGCCACCGCCGCATGGTTGATCGGGATGGAGAACGCCAGCCCTACCCCGAACACGAGGGCGAAGCCGAACATCATCACGATCGAATCGGCCCGGCCGGTGATGACCAGGTAGCTGATGACCGCAGCCGCGATGCCCATGCTGGCCTGGTTCACCACGATGAGCCGCTTCCGGTCGAGGCGGTCGACCACGACGCCGACGAAGGGGGCGACCACCAGCATCGGGATGGAGCTGAAGAACGACAGCAGGCCCAGCATCCACGGGCTGTTGTCGGTCAGGCGGGCCACCATCAGCTGGAAGGTGAGGAAGCCGATCCAGAATCCCGCCCGGTAGAAGAGCAGGCCCGACCACAGGACGGTGAAACTGCGATGCCGGAAGGCTTTCATGACCGATGCCGAGCCTCTATTGCCAGGTGATCTCCGCCTCCCGGGCAGGGCGCGTCGCAGGCGGGCAACAGCACGGAGAGTTAAACGAGGTTGCAAACCGGATTCCATCCGTAAACAAGAACACCCGCCACCGTGACAGCGACGGGAGACGGCCTCCAGACTAGTGGCCATGAGGGTGGACCTCCGCGATATCCCACCGCGGCAAGGCTGGCGCGGATCTGCCGCTCCGCGACTAGGCCACCCGAATCCCGACGATCCTCGTTAAGGGCCTGCTGGGTGTTTTGCTGTGCATCGCCTAGCCTGTCCACGTCGTGAACCTTCACCTGCTGGACGCCACCTACGAGCTGTTCCGGGCCTATTTCGGGTATCCGAGGCGGGCTGCTCCTGACGGGATGGAGGTCGGCGCCGTCTACGGGGTGCTCGACTCCACGATCCGCCTGCTCCGCGAGGACGGGGTCACCCATCTGGCCGCCGCCACCGACGCGGTCATCGAGTCCTTCCGCAACGACATCTTCCCGGGCTACAAGACGGGCGAGGGAATCGAGCCGGAGTTGCTGGCCCAGTTCCGGCTGGCGGAGGAGGCGCTGGAGGTACTGGGCGTGACCGTCTGGGCCATGCGGGACTTCGAGGCCGACGACGCCATCGCCACGGCCGCCCACCGCTGGATGGACGATGTGGAGCGGGTGGTCATCCTCAGCCCCGACAAGGACCTCATGCAGTGCGTGATCGGGGATCGGGTGGTGACGTTCAACCGCCGGGAACGCAAGCGTTATGACGAGCGCGGGGTGGTGGAGAAGTTCGGCGTCCGTCCCGGCTCCATACCCGATTACCTGGCGCTGGTGGGTGACGCCGCCGACCGGGTTCCCGGGATTCCCGGCTGGGGCGCGAAGTCCAGTTCCACCCTCCTGGCCAGGTACGGCCACATCGAGGACATCCCGGGATCGCCCGGCGGCTGGGACGTGAAGGTCCGGGGCGCCGCCCGGCTGTCCGCCAACCTGGAAGCCGCCCGGCCCGAGGCTGCCCTCTACCGGACGCTCACCACCCTCCGCCGTGACGTGCCGCTGGCCGAGGACCTGGACGATCTTGAATGGCGCGGCGCCAACCGATCACGTTTCTTCGAGCTGTGCGACCGGCTCGGTTTCGGCGCCATCCGCACCCGGCCCGGCCGCTGGCGGAGCTAGCCACCGACCACCGCGCCCCTCCACCGACCACCGGGTCCCGAGGTCTTTGACATCCGTCACTTCGTATGGTCTAATTCTGCCGTTACAACGCGCTCATCCAGAGCGGTGGAGGGACAGGCCCTTTGAAGCCGCGGCAACCGACATGAGCGGTGCCAATGCCTGATCGATGAGACTGCCGAGGCGGGATTCCGCTCGCGGCGCTCAGACGAGCGCGTACAAGCGAGAGGAGACTGTCACACATGGATTGCCTGCACTTCAAGCCTCCAGCATCGAGCAGGTGCATGTGTTGTCCAGGCTCCCGGGTGATCCACCCGGGCGGTCCTGGCAACCGCCCGTAACCGACGCCACCACCCGGGAGCCAACAGGCACGACCGGCCACGCGTCCTCGACTCCGGACCTGTGATCGACGATCCAGGATCAACAGGGACGGACCAGACCCGAGCTTGGGTACAGAACGCAAGCAACCAACCCGTATCCACGGGAAACACGAAGGAGAAGAACAAAAATGAGCACTGGTGACATCAACGGAGTCGATACGGCTCACCTGTTGTTCGCGCGGGGAGTGGTCGGCGACACCCCGGCCGCCGGCGACTACACCTGGAGGGCCTCGAACGAGTGGGTCCACGGAACCCACAGCAAGACGAAGATCGATGGCTACTTCGGCCTGGGCGAGGAGCGCAGCCACAAGGGGAACTACGAGTTCGAGGCCGACCATCCGCTGGAGTTCAACGCGGCGGACAATGCCGCCACTCCGGTGGAGATCGTGCTGGCGGGCCTGGCGAGCTGCCTGACGGCGGGTGTGGCCGCGGTGGCCGAGAACCGCGAGATCAAGCTCCGCTCGGTGAAGGCCACGCTCGAGGCCGACATGAACATCGGGGGCATCCTCGGATCCGACCCCGATGTCAGGAACGGATTCAACGACGTCCGGGTCAACTACGAGATCGACGCCGACGACACGAGCGAGGCCGATCTCGAGGCGCTGGTGGCGCAGTCCCAGAAGATCTCGGCGGTCTTCGACATCATGACCAATCCCACCAACGTGACCGTAAGCGTCGGCTGAGACGTCCGATCCGGAGTCATCGGATGCGTACCACCACCGTCGTCATCGGAGCCGGGCACAGCGGCTTGGCGGCGAGCTACTTCCTGTCTGCTCGAGGCATCGACCATGTGGTCCTGGAGCGGGGTGAGGTGGCCAACACCTGGCGGACCGAACGCTGGGACTCGCTGCGGCTGCTGACCCCCAACTGGCAGGTCAGCCTGCCCGGCTTCGCTTACGACGGTGACGATCCGGACGGCTTCATGACCGTGACGGAGTTGGTGGGCGTCATCGCCCGGTACGCCCGGTTGGTGAACCCACCTCTCCAGACGCGCACCACCGTCACCTCGGTCCGCCCGGACGGTGACGGTTACGAGGTGGTGACCGACCGCGGCGTGTGGCGGTGCCGGTCGGTGATCCTGGCCAGCGGGGGCTTCAACCTGCCCAAGGTGCCCCCCATCGCGGCCGCCCTCCCCGACTCGGTTCGTTCCGTCACCCCGCACGAGTACCGCCGCCCCTCCGATATCGAAGATGGAGGGGTGCTGGTGGTGGGGGTGTCCGCCACCGGCATCCAGCTCGCCGAGGAGATCCATCGATCCGGGCGTCCGGTCACCGTGTCCGTGGGCGAGCACGTCCGCATGCCCAGGATCTACCGAGGTCGCGACATCCGGTACTGGATGGACGTGACCGGCGTCTCGGACGAGCGCTACGACGAGGCGGACGATGTCCACCGCGCCCGCCAGGTTCCCTCGCCCCAGCTGGTCGGATCCCCGGAGCGCAAGTCGCTCGATCTCAATGCCCTGACCGACCAGGGGGTTCGGATGGTGGGCCGCCTGGCCGGGATCAGGGGCGGTAAGGCCCAGCTGTCGGGATCCCTCCACAACAAGGTCACCCGCTCCGACCTCAAGATGAACCGCCTGCTGACCACCATCGACGAGTGGGTCACCGAGAACGGGTTGGACGGCCGGTACGATCCGCCGCATCGATTCGAGCGCACCCGGCTGGAGGATTCCCCGCCGCTGCTGATCGATCTGGACGGGGAGAACATCCGCACCGTGCTGTGGGCGACCGGGTACCGCCCCGACTACTCGTGGCTCCACGTTCCGGTGCTGGACTACAAGGGCCGGATCCGCCACGACGGCGGCGTGGTGACCGACTCCCCGGGCCTGTACGTGATCGGGTTGAACTTCCTGCGCCGCCGCAAGTCCAGCTTCATCCACGGCGCCGAGGACGACGCCCGCGACCTGGTGGATCACCTGGCCGCCTATCTGGACGCCCGGGTGCCGGTGGGAGTCGGCTGACCCGATCGACGGAGCCGGCGTCAGGACGCGAGCGAGGAGGTAGGCGGATGGATTACGAGCCGGGAACGCCGATCGTGATCACCGAGGCGGAAGGGGTGGGCCTGACCACTCCCGAGCCGTTCGTGCGCCACGTGAAAGCACTGCTGTCCCCCCTGCTCCAGCCGGGCATCGGGGACTTCGCCATTGGCACCTGCGAGGTACCGCCCGGCCAGAAGGGGAGCCTGCACACGCACGCGGACGCCGCCGAGATCTGGATGTTCTCCGAGGGCGAGGGCAGGGCCACGGTTGGCGACCGGGAGATCGTCACCGGTCCCGGCACCGTCGTCTTCACGCCTCCCGGAGTCAGCCACCAGTTCTTCAACACCGGCGACACCCCGGTGAAGCTGTTCTGGATGTACAGCCCGTCGGGCGCGGAGCGGGACGTCATCGACGCCTGCTTCAGTTAGGTCCTGAACCGGCGGGCGCGTCGGTCCTGGTTAGCCGCCCAGCACTTCCTTGGCGAAGGCGGCTGCCGATGCGTTGAACCGCTTGGAGATCGCCGCCTCCGGAGCCATCGTCTGGTATCCGTGGGGGCCTCCCTCGGCGGTCTCCAGGGTCACGGGAACGCCTGCCTCTTCGAGCCTGCGGCCGTATTCGAGGTTCTCGTCCCAGAAGAGGTCGAGGTCGCCGACGCCGATCCATGTCGGCGGCAGGCCCGCCAGGTCGGATCGGCGTGCCGGTACTGCATATTCGGGAACGGTTTCACCGCCTGGTTCGGTGCCGAGGTAGCTGGACCATCCGAAGTGGTTGGAGCCATTCGTCCAGAGAATATGCTCCCTACGTCCGATGTCGGTCCTCACCGCGGTGCGGTCGTCAAGCATCGGACAGGCAAGCAACTGGCCGGCCACAAGGACGCCTTCGTCATGGAGGCGTTGCGTGAGCGCCGCGGCGAGTCCTCCGCCTCCGCTTTCGCCGGCAATCAAGATCCTCCCGGGATCGAGCCCTTGGTCTGCGCCGTGGTCGAGGATCCACTGCACTGCGGCTCTGAGGTCGTCCAGACCTGCCGGGAAGGGGTTTTCGGGCGCCAGCCGATACCCGGCTGCGACGACTGCGCAGTCGAAGCTTCGGCAGAAGAGAGCTCCCCACCGGTCTTCGGTCGTGTTGTTTCCCGCGATATACCCGCCGCCGTGAATCCAGAACACCACTGGCACCGCCCCGGTCGAATCGGAGCGGCGGTGGATGCGTATGGTCTTGGTCGTCCCCGGGGTCGGGATGTCTTCAGACACGAGACCATCCATTGATGTCTTGGGCATCAACATCTTGTCGAATCTGCGCGACAACTTCATGAGGATGGGGCCGGTTACCAGCCGCTTTGGCATCTTGCGATAAGCCTTCCGAACTTCAGGATCGATCACACTCACGCCGAACACCTCTTTCTGCCCGAACCGATCGATGAAGCCTACCGCCCGCGCCCACCCCTCCTACGAACCTAAGGCTTAGGACGCGCCACAGCGCGCCACGAGCCTAAGGCTCAGGGTGGAGCGTGCCGATGTCACGAACCTAAGGCTTAGGACACGCCACAGCGCGCCACGAGCCTAAGGCTCAGGGCGGAGCGTGCCGTCATCGAAGCCGACTTCAGTTAGGCCCCGAGCGGCCCCCGTGTGGGTCTGAGTTAACCGCCCAGCATTTCCTTGGCGAAGGCGGCTGCTGAAGCGTTGAACCGTTTGGAGATCGCCGCCTCCGGAGCGATCGCCTGGTATCCGTGGGGACCTCCCTCAGCGGTCTCCAGGGTCACCGATACGCCTGCCTCTTCGAGCCTGCGGGCGTACTCCATGTCCTCGTCCCAGAAGACGTCGAGGTCGCCCACGCCGATCCATGTCGGAGGGAGGCCGGCCAGGTCCGATCGACGTGCCGGTACTGCATATTCGGGCGTGGTGTCGCCGCCTGGTGCCGTGCCTAGATAGCTGGACCATCCGAAGTGGTTGGAGCCGTTTGACCAACCCAGATGCTCCCTGCGTCCGATGTCGGTCCTCGCCGCGGTGCGGTCGTCGAGCATCGGGCAGGCAAGCAGCTGGCCCGCCATGGGGACGCCTTCGTCGTGGAGGCGCTGGGCGAGTGCGGCGGCAAGTCCTCCGCCTCCGCTCTCGCCGGCAATCAGGATTCTCTCAGGGTCGAGCCCGTGGTCTGCGCCGTGGTCGAGGACCCACTGCACTGCGGCTCTGAGGTCGTCCAGAGCGGCGGGGAAGGGATGTTCGGGCGCCAGCCGGTACCCGGCTGCGACGACTGCGCAGTCGAAGCTCCGGCAGAAGAGAGCTCCCCACCGGTCCTCGGTTGTGTTGTTCCCCACGATGTACCCGCCGCCGTGTATCCAGAACACCACCGGCACCCCACGGGCGGAGTCCGAGCGCCGGTAGATGCGCATGGTCTTCGTCGTCCCCGGGGTCGGGATGTCTTGGAACACGAGTCCATCCATCGATGTCTTAGGCAGGAAAAACGCGGTGAATCTGCGCATCACTTTCATCATGACGGGGCCGATCACCATCCGCGGCAGTTTGCGATAAGCCTTCCGAACTTCAGGGTCGATCACACTCACACCCACTCCTCACGCTGGCCGAACCGATGGATCAACCCTACCGGTCGCGCCCACCCGATGAGCGACCCGTTCACCGGTGGCCCGACTCATCCCTACAGCTCGGCTGTGAACCTGAGGTTTAGGGCGTCATGGGTGGTGCTGTGTGCCTGAGGTTCGGGGGCTGTGATGTTCTCGATGCACAGGGCGTCATGGGCGGTGCGGTGTTCCTGAGGTTTAGGGCGTCATGGGTGGTGCTGTGTGCCTCAGGTTCGGGGGCTGTGATGTTCTCGATGCACAGGGCGTCATGGGTGGTGCGGTGTTCCTGAGGTTCAGGGCGTCACCTGTGGTGCCCTGTGCCCAAAGTTCGAAAGTCGCGAAAACCGGTGCTCCGCACCGGGCCCTCCCCCGCCACCACCTGTCCTGGCTTGGAGCGTGGTCGGCCATGCCCGGCTGGCTGCCGGGAATCGGCGCTTCGCTCCATTGAGCTTGTTGTGTTCCCTCGGTCCGGCCGTTCCGATCGGTCTCGCCTTATCGGCCGGTGTAGGTGCTTGGCGATAGGCAACGTATGTCGGGCGTGTGACAGATTTGACCCTTGCCGGCGATAACGCGAAAAAACGATCGCCATCGGTCCGGGAGGAAGGTCGAGTAGCAGCGTTGCGTCGCCCCGGCGCAGGCGGTCGCCATGTCCTGGCGGCTCTAGTCCGGCTGGCCGTATCAGGACTGACCTTCACCGGCTTGAGGTGGGCTGGGGTCAGCCGCCTCCGATGGGCGGAAGGAAGTGGACCTCGGCACCCTCGGGCACAGGCTCGTATAGGGCATCGGTCATGATCTCGCCGTCGATCGCCACCGCCATCCCTGACCCCAGATGCTCCCCGAGGCCGGGAAACCGCCGGTCCAGGGCGTTGATCAGCGAGCGCACCGTGGTGGCCTCGACCTCGACCTCTCCGACCCCTCCGGTGTAGCGCCGCAGCGCCGATCCGAAGATCACCCGGGCCATGTCAGCCGCCGTTGGCGCCGATTGCCTCCAGCACCTTCACCGGCGACATGGGCAGCTCGCTCATCCGCAGGCCGGTGGCGTCGTGTATGGCATTCGCCACCGCCGCCATGGGGGGCACGATGCCCACCTCGCCCACGCCCCGTACCCCGTAGGGATGGCCCGGATTGGGCACCTCGACGATCACCGTGTCGATCATCGGCAGGTCGGAGGCGACCGGCATCCGGTAGTCCAGGAATCCCGGGTTCTCCATGGTCCCGCCGGTGTCGAAGATGTACTCCTCGTTGAGCGCCCAGCCGATTCCCTGGGCCACGCCGCCCTGCATCTGTCCTTCGACATAGCTCGGATGGATGGCCCGCCCCGCATCCTGGGCGGTCATGTACCGGAGGATCTTCACGGCGCCGGTCTCGGGATCGACCTCCACGTCGCACACCTGGGTCGAGAAGGCGACCCCTGCTCCCCGCGCGTTCACGGCGGCGCTGGCCGTGACCGGGCCGCCCGTCCCGGCGGCGCCGGCGGCCAGGTCCCTGGTGGTCATGGGCGCCCGGTCCCCGGAGACGTGCTGGGCCCGTCCGTCCACCCACTCGACCTCCTCGACATCGACGTCCCAGACCTTGGCGGCCCGGGCCCGCAGGTCGGTGACCACCTTGCGGCAGGCGTCTATGACCGCCAAGCCGGTGGCGTGGGTGACCCGGCTTCCTCCGGTGACGTCGGTGTAGCCGACCGATTCGGTGTCGCTGACGATGGGGGTGATGTCGTAGACGTCGATGCCCAGTTCCTCCGCGGCCATCAGCGCCATCGAGGCCCGGCTCCCGCCGATGTCGGGGCTGCCGGTGAGCACCGAGGCGGTCCCGTCCTCGTTGATGTGGACCGTGGCGCTCGAGCTGCCCCCGAAGTTGAACCAGAAGCCGCTCGCCACCCCCCGGCCCTGGTTGGGCCCGAGCTCGGTCGAGTACTGCGGATGGTCCCGGACCGCCTCCACCGTCTCCTTGAAGCCGATCCGCTTGTAGACCGGGCCGTATACGGACCGCACACCTTCCTCGGCGGCGTTGCGGAGCCGGAGCTCGAGCGGATCGATGCCCAGCTGCTCCGCGACCTCGTCCAGCAACGTCTCGGAGGCGAACGACGCCATCGGCGCTCCGGGCGCCCGGTAGGCGGCCACCTTCGGCATGTTCACCACCACGTCCAGGCCCTCCAAGAGCACGTTCTCGATCGCGTAGGGGGCGAAGGCGCACATGCATCCCAGGCTCACCGGCGAGCCCTTGAAGGCGCCCGCCTGGTAGGCCATGGAGCCCTCCACCGCGGTCAGCGTGCCGTCCCTGGTGGCGCCCACCTTGAGACGTATCTTGGACCCCGAGGTGGGACCGGTGGCGCGGAACACCTCGTCGCGGGTCATGACGATCTTGACCGGGCGGCCGGCCTTCTGCGACAGCCGGGCCGCCACCGGCTCCACGTACACGGTCGTCTTGCCACCGAAGCCCCCGCCGATCTCGGCGGGTATGACCTTCACCCGGGACGGCTCCCATCCGAGCAGTTCCGCCGTGTGGGACCGCACCATGAAGTGGCCCTGGGAGGAGCAGAAGACGGTGGCCTTGCCGTCCTCACCCACGTCCGCCACCACCGCATGGGGCTCGATGTAGCCCTGGTGGACCGGCTGGGTCACGAATTCCCGCTCCACTATCACGTCGGCCTCGGCGAAGCCCTTCTCGATGTCCCCGCGGTCGATCACGTAGCGTGAGGCTACGTTGGAAGGCTCGTCCGGGACCGGATCCACCCCCTCGGTGATCAGGTCATCGTGGAGGATTGGCGCGTCGGGCGCCATGGCCTCGGACACGTCCAGCACGTGGGGTAGGACGTCGTAGTCGACCTCGATGGCCGCCAGCGCCGTCAGTGCCTCCCGGCGGGAGGTGGCGGCCACGGCGGCCAGCGCATGGCCCTCGTAGAGGACCTTGTCACGCGCCATCACGTTGCGGCACAGGTCCCGGGGGTCGTAGTACTCCTCCCCGCTCCCTTCCCCGCCGGACTCCAGCATCGGGAAGTCGGCGCCCGTGACTACCGCCTTGACGCCTTCCATCGCCTCGGCCGCCGAGGTGTCGACGGAGAGGATGCGGGCGTGGGCATGGGGAGACCGGAGCACGGCTCCGATCAGCATCCCGGGCAGGTTCAGGTCGGCGCCGTACCTGGCCCGGCCGGTCACCTTGTCGAGCCCGTCGTGGCGGACCGGACGGGTCCCGACCCACTTGTATCCGGGCTGGGGATCGGTGGTGGGGGTAGCGGTAACTGTCACGCCTTCTCCTTTGCCCTATGAAGCCGGGGCGGCTTCTCCCATACGGTCGGCCGCGTCCAGGATCGACCGCACGATCTTGTCATAACCCGTACACCGGCAGAGGTTGCCGGCGACGGCGTAGCGCACTTCTTCCTCGGTGGGATCCGGGTTGCGGTCCAGTAGCGCCTTGCCGGCCACCAGGAAGCCGGGGGTGCAGATCCCGCATTGCAGGGCCGCTCCCTCCAGGAAGGTCTCCTGGAGCGGGTGGAGGCCGTCCGGGCCGGCCATGCCCTCGACCGTCTCGATCGTCGCCCCCTCCGCCTCCGGGGCGAAGACCAGGCAGGAACAGTTGAGCCGTCCGTTGAGGATGACCGAGCATGCCCCGCAGTCACCGGTGGCGCAGCCCTCCTTGACTCCCATCAGCCCGACCACGTCCCGCAGGGTGTCCAGGAGGGTCTGATCCTCCTCGCAAAGGAACTCGGCGGGGTCGCCGTTGATGGTGCAGGTGACGTGCGTTCTGCTCATACGGGGTTCCTCACTGGTGCGGGCGCTTCATCAGCCGGTCCGGGCGGCGCGGTCGGCGGCCAGCTTGAGGGCCCTCACCGCCAGCACTCCGGCCACCTGCCGGCGGTACGCCTTGGTGCCGCGCTTGTCGTCGATCGGGTTGCAGACCGCCGAGGCCTCCGCCGCCACCCGCTTCAAGGCGTCGTCGGTGAGCGCGTGGCCCACCAGGATGTCCTCCGCGGCCGGAACCATGACCACCGTGGGCGCTACGGCTCCTAGGGCGACCGACACCTCCTGGCACCGTCCCGCCTCATCCAGCGTGAGCCGGGCCCCGGCGCCGACCACCGCGATGTCCATCTCGGTGCGGGGGATGAACCGCAGGTACGCATCCGCGGTCCGGGGCGGGGGACGATCGAACACCAACTCGACCAGGAACTCTCCCGCCGCCAACGAAGTGCGGCCGGGGCCGGTGGCCACCGATGCCGCCGGGATGGTCCTCATCCCCTCGGGTCCGGCGATCACCGCCCGACCGTCGTTCACCACCATGGCAGGTACCGAGTCGGCGGCCGGGGAGGCGTTGCACAGGTTGCCGCCCAGGCTGGCGCGGCTCTGGATCTGATCGGATCCGATCAGGTTCGCCGCTTCCACCAGGCCCGGCAGCTCGGCGACCAGGTCTTTCTCCTCGCCCAGCCGTGCCGAGGGGGTGGCGGCGCCGATCACCCACGTATTCCCTTCCCGGCGGAGGTCGGTCAGCCGATTGATCCGCTTCAGATCGACTGCTACCCCGGGCTCCGGCCGGCCCATCCGCAGCTGGGGAATGAAGTCGGTAGCGCCGGCGTACACCTGGGCAGCAACCGCGCCGCCTAGGACCGAAACGGCCTCTTCGATGGATGTGGGGGCGACATATCTCATGGCACAACCGAACTCGTAGCTCCTCTTCCGGCGGGCTGGCAAAGCACTCTCGAGCCCCCGGAGGACGGCCCGCAGGGTAGCAGGCATGCGTGACTCCAAGCATGGCGCGAGCCAACCGGCGCACTCCCGCCGCCACGGCCGTTTCGCATCCACACCACTAGCGTTGCGGCTGGCAATCGCGGCACACCAATCGGGTACGAGCCCCCGCCGCCGGACCGAAAGGACACCTGCATGTGGAAGGTCTCACCCACCCGGCTCGAGGACACATGCACCGCGATAGTGCGGGCGACCGGAGCGCCCGGCGCCGACGCCCGGCTGGTGGCGGAGCACCTGGTCGAGAACGACGTCATCGGCCACCATTCCCACGGGGTCATCCGGTTGTGGGACTACATCGAGTGGACTCATAGCGGCGATCTGATCCCGGGCGCCCGTCCCCGGATCCTCGGCGAGACACCCACCACCGCCCGGGTCGACGGTGGCTGGAACTTCGGCCAGGTGGTGGCCACCTTCGCCACCGGCCTGGCCATCGAGAAGGCCCGGACGGCCGGGGTCGGCGTTGTGACCATCCGGAGGGTGAAGCACATCGGCCGCCTGGGCCGCTACGCCGAGCAGGTGGCCGGGGAGGGGCTGGTGTCGATGATCTTCACCAACGGCGGCGGCCACGGGATCAACCAGGCGCCGTTCCGGGGCACGGAGCGGAAGCTGTGCTCCAACCCGATAGCCATGTCGGTGCCGTCCCGACTGGCCGGACCCTTCCTGCTGGACATGGCCACCTCGGTGGCGGCGGAGGGCAAGGTGCGGGTGTACAGGGCGCGGGGAACGCCCACGCCCACCGGCTGGATCCTCGACTCCGACGGCAATCCGACCACCGACCCGGAGGACTTCGCGAGGGGTGGGGCGTTGCTCCCGCTCGGAAGAGACGAAGGACACAAGGGCTACGCGCTCGCGTTCATGGTGGAACTGCTGGCGGGGGTGATGTCGGGCGGGGGTATCTCGGGCGATCCGGGCCGTTCCTTCAGCAACGATTCGATGATCATCGTGATCGATCCCGAGCTGTTCGTGCCCATGGCCGAACTCGAGGAGCGCTCCCTCACGCTCACCGAGCACCTCAAGGACACCCGGCTGGCCGATGAGTCGCAACCGGTCCTGTATCCGGGGGAGAAGGAGGCGGAGGCGAGGCGCGCCAATCGGGAACGCGACATCGAGTTGCCCGACCCGGTGCGCCAGCAGCTCCTGGCAATGCTCCAGCGGTTCTCGCTGCCCGAGGCCGAGCTGGTCTCCTCCGGTTAAGGCGAGGTGGGCCCACCTGGATTTGAACCAGGGACCTCATCCTTATCAGGGAGGGTAATCTCGCAGTTGAGAGGGCTATTCTCTTGGCTGTGTCCCACAAACCGCCCCACAGTCGATCAGGGACGACTAACCAATCCTCTAACGGTTTCGACCGGCGAGATCTGCGCAACATTCGGCTGGCCATGACAGGGGCCATACCGACCGAAGCCTACACGTCCGCGGTCCAGGCCCAATCCACTGGTAGAGGAGGGCCCTCAGCGGTCGCGACGTAAGACCACTGGGAACTGAAAGGCTCGAGTAGCCCGACGTCTACATGAACGAGGGGTGGGGATGGACGACGCCGATCATCAGAGGCGCGAGTGTGCGGAGCGGGCCCGAACGCTCGGACTGCTCGTTGTTGAGCCCTCCGCGTCTCTAGTGGCGGAGTTGAGGTCCTCTATCGGGTCGCGTCGACCCTGGTAGTAGGTTCCCACCCAAGTGCCGTGTGGGTCCGTGGCCAACAGGTCGAATGCCCCACCAATACGAACCGGCTATAGGACCAAAACGACGTCAATGCTCCAAATGCTCACTCCAGTACGAGTCTCGGAGTGTTCTGCCTCTATGAGAGACCTATGAGGGTCGATATGGCGGCGTCAGGGTCGACTTCCCACTCTAAGGCGAGGTAGCGGGCACCCGTCATGATGTGCAACTCATCAGTTTGTACGCCTTGGAAGACCCCAGCTGCGATCTGCTCCGCGTAGCTTGCCCCGGCGTGTTGACCCCGGAGTTCCGTTCGCACCTGTTCTTCTAAGGCTTCTACCACGGCTACCAGTTGGTCGGTTAGGGGATCCGATGGCCATTCGCGGAGCTTCCTGTGTGCTGTCTTGAACCGTGACGCTGCTTTGTCTAGGGCGGCGCGAATCTCCTCGTGGTTCCGCTGGCCTTCTGGAAGATGGCGGATCCCCGAAAGGGTCTGAAGCGCGCCTTGGGCTTCTTCGAACGTGTCAGCCAGGGCGCTGGGAGCTGGTTCGGGAAGTATGGCTGCCCAGTCGCCGAGCTCGGCGCGTGGCAAGAGAGATAGATTCAGTTGCATCGACAAGCTCGGCACCGTATTCCCCTCACGAATCGGCACCAGCAGGTAGGTCTCATCACCAGGCCGCTCAGCTTCCAAGACCGCCGCCAGTCGCTCAACCGCGTTGGGCCATCGGGTGAGCGATCCGAGTTCGACGGTGATCGCGTACTCGACGACACCACGGTAGGGCTGGCGATACAGCACATTGGTGTTGACGCCCGCGGTGTTGCACACTTTTCGGAGCGCCTCTCGACGAGATCGGATACGGCGCTGTTGTTGGCGCCTGCTCGTACGGGCTGCCCGCTCGAGTGCACCCTGCGCCGATCCGGATCGTGCGCTATTGAACACCCTCGCGATGCCGTTGCCACCGGTCGCAAGTTCGCTGACAACAGAGTGGATGTCGGAGAGGACTTCTACGAGCCGGTCAAGACTCGGAGGATGTTCATCAATGTCCAGCACGGCCCAGGGCTCGTTTTGGGCATCTGCGAGATCCTTCTCAATCACCGTGGCGGAGATGTACGCGGCCAATTGTCTGTACTGGTCTGGCGCGGAGAGTCTGGGGAAGATGTTGCCGGTCAGGGCAAGGATGAGAGCGGACAGTGGATCGTTGGTCATCGCGGGCGCTTGCTCCGAGATTGCCGTGTCGCCGAGTTCGCCGGTTCCCAGTGGTGGCCTAAGCGACCGGCCGCTTTCGTGGAGTTCGTCGATCTTCTCGGCGAGGTCGCGGGAATCGAGACAGTGGGGCTTGCTGGTAACCAACCGAGTGCCAACTTCGTGGGCCAGTTCCGCTGCCTGGTCGAGGAGCGGCAGTGCCTTGGCCAGTCGGGTGGTGTCGGTTTCCCCGAGGAGGGTGACCGCTGCTCGGATGCGGGCCTGGTTCCAGGCGAGGTCGGTCACCGAATAGTCGTACTGGCGTTGGAGATGGCTGACTCCGTGGGTGAAGTTCCCGATGTTCAACTTGTGACCGCCCGGTGCTAGGGCTTGGATGTCGACGGATTTGATGCGGGGCAGGCATCGGAGCAGGAGTCGTCCGAGTGCCACGACTTCTTTCTGGGCGTCCTGCACGGCGTCGGAGACGTGGAGTAATCTGCCGAACGCGACTGGCCCGTCTTCTCCTTCCCTTACTTCAAGTTCTGTTATCCAAGGATTGTGGGTCCGTATCCGGCGTAGGACAGCACTCTCGCCGCCGATCAGGCTGACCAGATGGTCGGCGACTGTTGGATGGCAGGACCGAGCGGCCGCCACGCACTCCGCTAGTTGATCGACAGGTACCGAGCGTAAGGCCTCGGCGAGTGGCGAGTCATGTTTCAGGGTGTGCCTTATAGCCGCTGCCAGGATGGTGCTGCAACTCTCCAAAACAGCGAACACATCTGTGGCCTCCGAGACCGCACCCATGGACGCCATGCTCTGGGCGAGTGCGTGCTCTCCGACGGTGGACACTAGGTCGTTGTGGGGTCTCGTCGCTGGTACAGCATTCATTGCTTCCTGCACTTGTCGCATCTCGGCCGGGATGAGGCTAGGAACCGGGATACGTACCGACGTGTAGTAGAAGAGCGTCGGGCGAGCCGACTCGGGTACCTGATGCGCGTCGGCAATCTTCGCCCATGCTTTGGCGACTTCGTAGAAGTCGGCCAAGCGAAGGCCGTACACGTACCCTGCGAACCGTGACGCGCTTAGGGGCTCGCTAAAGGCAGTACTGATCACGGTGTGCCTAGCCGAGGGTTCATCTCGTAGCAGGTTCGCTACGAAACGATGCAGGTCGGTGTCCGGAACGACTCCTAGAACCTTGTTGACGGTGCTGTGGAGATCCGGCGGCGGCTGCTGGTGGATGACTTCGCTAATTGCTTCCGACCGGAGTCGGTGCAGACCCGACACCCAACCGTTTCGCTCGACGACCAGCTGCTCGTCGATGAGTCGGCAGTTCGCCTTGCGTAGCTCGAAGTCCCCGACCCCACAGACCGCCGCGAGACCTGAGGTGGAAATGGACACGGTCCATCGGTCGGCGACCGCGACGAGGCTCAACACTTCCAGTTCAAGGCGACGGTCTTCAGCGATGCGCCACCGTACCTGTTCACCGATGACTTCCCGAAGCCTCCGGCCGCGTGTCAGCATGTGCGTGAACTCGAGAGTGAGGCCTTCTGAGTCACGGTACGCTTCCTTCCAGTGCGGGCTGGTGGTCGCGCCGCGACGCACGAGGCCCTTGAAAATCGTCTCTGCTGCGGTTTCGTCAAGTCGTACCGTCACCGTGGCGCAGCCCGACAGGTCGCCCAGGGACATGAGATCCTCCGAACGTGTACTTGCTGCCAAGAGGACACCGGGAACGGCGGCCGCCTCGGCGCGTAGACAGTCCCAACCATCCAGACCATCGGTTCCGGCAGCGTCGACCAGAAACCCGACCGGCGCCTCCGGGCTGGCCCGGTAGGCCCGGGCGAGGCGGATCAGGGCAGGAGCTTCCTCGCCGGTGAGGCGACGTACCCGGTACCACAACACATCGGGCCGCGCCCACGGCACCGTCCAAAGGACCGCGCTCTTCCCTACACCGGACGGCCCGGTGACAACAACAGCCGACCGTTCGGCCAGCCCCGACAGAACCTGGTCCATAACGTCAGGACGAGGAACGACCAGACCGGCCGCTACGTGGTGCGGCTGGGTTGCTACGCCCTCGTAGAAACTGTCGTCCGGCTGCGCCGCCACGCTGTAGTCGAGCGTCTCGCAGATACCCTCCCGCACAGCAGACTCGAGCGAGTCGACGTCGACCTGGTCGGCGGTGGCGTGGATAGCAGCAACGATGTCCGTCTTCGTGAGACGACAACGGTCCTCGTGGTCAGTGCTTGCGTTGGCGTCGGAAGCGTCCGCAACCACAGTACGAAGTTGGCGGGCCACCAGACACAAACCGGAAGGTGGGAGATCGACAAGACCTCCGATCAAGTCAGCTGTCTCCTCTTCTACCTCATCCCAACTGACGCCCACAACCGCGGTAGAGGACAGCAGCGTATCAATCTCAGGCTGGTCCAGTCCTCGCTGGCGCCCGGCACGGACAACTTCTGCACGGAGGGGGGAATCGGCCGACAATGCATCCGCCAGCGGCCGGTCGAAGCAGCCCAGACCGTGCTCGTTCTTGACACCATGTTCAAGAACGACCACCAAGGCCGATCCGTCATCCAGATCCTCCTGCTTCTCCCATGAGTCGAGGATGTGTCTGGTCGCCTCACCCACGGGGAAACGGTCACGATGCGGGAGCCGTGACTTGATCTGGACATGTCGGGCATCTGGGCCTTCCAATGACATGTCCTCGAAACCCTCGGGCACCAACGAGTCAACAACAAGACGGCCCGACACTACATGCACAGCCAGCCACGCCCCAACCAAGTCCTGGAAATGAAACCCCCGCCCAGCCCGCGCGCCGGCCCTCCGCAACGCCCACGACGAGTACAGGACCTCACCATCTCCACCATCCCCGTTCGTTCCAGAACCCGGCGTTTCGACGGGGCTGGCAGTCGCTGGCCGCGTCCCGGTGGACCGGCGACGGCCACGCCGGTTCCGTCCCCTCTTCTTGTTATTGGCCACGACACCCGATTCTGCCAGCAACAGGCTCCGGACCAATCCGGAGTTAGTTGACGAGGCGCTTCCCCTGAGCCTTCGTGTGAGTCCATTTTGCCCACCACATCACCGCGGATCTTGTCGCGACTGCCATGTCAAAGGTGAAGCACCGGGCTAGCAGCGCAAGAACCGCATAGTCGGGCCTACGTATCAATGTCGGCCTCGTCCACTAACTCTGGCCAAGAAGCCTCGGCAGGCTCTTATAGGACTAGACGTCCGGCCTGCGCGCCAGCCCGGCTAGGGTACGCGGCATGGCGGCTGCCACCGAATCTAGTTGCCCAGCCGTAGTTGATCTCTTCTGTGGCGCAGGGGGACTCTCTTACGGGTTGCAAAGAGCTGGCGTGAGCGTGGTGGCTGGAATCGACATCGACCCGCTCTGCCGTCATCCCTTCGAAGCGAACGTCGCAGCCTCGTTCCACGAACTGGACATCGCTGAGGTGTCGGTAGAGTTTGTTGCGTCACTGTATCCGGATACCGGCCCTCGGGTGCTTGCTGGTTGCGCTCCCTGTCAACCGTTCTCGTCCTATACCAGGGGTGGGGACATCGGTGGCGGGCAATGGGGCCTGCTTGACAAGTTCGGCGCGCTCGTCGCCGAGCTCAAGCCGGAAGTGGTCACGATGGAGAATGTCCCACGCCTGACCAGCCGCTCCGTGTTCGAGCGGTTCCTTTCTGTTCTCCGGGACGCCGGCTACCAATACACACACAGGGTCGTTCGATGCGCGGCGTATGGAGTCCCCCAGACGAGGTCGCGCTTGGTGCTCCTGGCTTCACAACTGGGGCGAATCGATTTGGATGCTCCGACCCACCCGGATAGCAGATGGGTGACTGTGCGAGACACTATCGGTCACTTGGGGTCGATATCGGCTGGCGGTGCCGACACCTCTGACGCTCTGCACAGAGCGAGCGGCCTCTCCGAACAGAACCTCCGGCGCATACGCGAGGCGAAGGCTGGCGGAACCTGGCGCGACTGGGACGAGAAGCTGCGGGCCCCCTGCCACACCAGGCCCAGCGGTCGCACCTACCCAGGTGTCTATGGGCGGATGGAGTGGGACCGTCCCGCTCCAACCATCACCACCCAGTTCCATGGCTTCGGGAACGGACGTTTCGGCCATCCCGACCAGGATCGCGCTATTTCCCTTCGGGAGGGAGCACTGCTTCAGACCTTCCCAGCGGACTACTCGTTCGTTCCCGAAGGGACCATCGCGAAGATAGGCCCTGTCGCTCGCCTCATCGGGAACGCTGTACCCGTGAAGCTGGGCGAGACGATCGGAAGGTCGATCATGGATCACCTGAAGGAGAAGTCGTGAGCAGCGACCCCACGTATCAGATGACCGTGAGCCTGAACGTGCTCCGGCATCTGGGCCTAGGGCTGTACTCGAACGTGGCTGCCGTTCTCTCGGAGGTGGTTGCCAATTCATGGGACGCGGACGCGGAGCACGTTCGGATCTCCATTGATGTGTCTGAGGGCCGGGTCGTGATCGAGGACGACGGGCACGGAATGACGATTGCGGATGCGAATCAGAAGTACTTGCACGTCGGATACGAGCGGCGGAAGGTCGCGCCTTTAACCCCGCGGTTCGAGCGACCGGTCATGGGACGGAAGGGAATCGGGAAGTTGTCCCTCTTCTCAATAGCCCGAACGGTCCGCGTCGAGAGCGTTGCCGGTGGCGAGAAGCACGGTTTCGTCATGGACGCGGAGGACATTGAAACCGAGATCCGGGACGGCGGGGAGGGGCGATACGAGCCTGATCCTGTTGCGAGTACGGAGATCGCCCTCGATAAGGGTACTCGTATCACCCTCACGAACATGAAGCGTAAGCTTCAGTGGACGGGTCGAGCGTTGAGGAGGCGCCTAGCCCGGCGGTTCAGCATCATCGGGGCAGAGCATCGGTTCGCCATCACACTCGACGGAGAACCGATAACGGCTACCGACCGCGAGTACCAGGACAAAGTCCAGTACATCTGGACGTTCGGTGACAAAGGCAACCGCGTGGCCAGCACGGCCAGCAACCTCGAGAACCAGGAGAAACGCTCCGGTGAGTTGGAAGGGCATCCCGACTGGGTGATAGACGGTTGGATCGGAACGGCTTCCATGGCGGGGCAACTCAAGGACACGGAGACATCCGAGAGCATCAACAAGCTGGTAGTCCTCGTGCGCGGCAAGCTGGCTCAGGAGGACATTCTGGAAGAGTTCGGTGAGGGTGGCCTCTACACTAAGTACATGCTCGGCGAGATCCATGCCGACTTCCTTGATCTGGACGACGCGGAGGACATCGCCACCACAAGCCGGCAGAAGCTCATTGAAGAAGACCCCCGCTACCAGGCCCTCAAAGCCAAGCTGCGGGATGAGTTGAAGCATGTCCAGGGTCGATGGACCAAACTGCGCAGGTCGCAGGGGACGAAGCAGGCCGTCGTCTACCCGGGGATACAGGAGTGGTTCACAGAACTGGACCCCGACCAGAAGGTCGCAGCCCGGCGGCTGTTCGGTCGAATCAACGAGTTGCCGATTGAGGGCGAGTCCAACAAGCGACAACTCGTCGTAAGCGGTGTCCTCGCTTTCGAGAGCCTCAAGCTGCGGAACATGCTCCACAGGCTCGATGAGATCTCGACCCAGAACCTTGATGTCCTGCAGCAGGTGTTCGTCCAACTGGACGACCTGGAGGCAAGCGCCTACTACCAGATAGCGAAGGAACGCCTACGGATCATCCGCAAGCTGACGGGCCTTGTGGACGAGAACGCTAAAGAGCGGGCGATGCAGGAGCATCTTTACAAGCACCTATGGCTGCTAGACCCCTCCTGGGAGAGAGCGACTCACACTGAGCATATGGAGAAGAGCGTCACGACCGTACTCGACGAGGTGTGCGATAAGCTGACCGAAGAGCAGAAGCGCGCCCGGGTCGATGTCAAGTACAGCACTACCGGGAACAAACACGTCATCATCGAACTCAAACGCGCGCAGAAACGCATCAGTACCACTGCCCTGAACGAGCAGATATCAAAGTACTACACCGCCGCTGAGAAGATACTCGGCGCCGCCGGACGCCGTAACGAACCAGTGGAGATAGTCGTTGTCGTCGGAAAACGGCTTAGCGACTGGGACGAGACCGATACGAGCGAGCAAAGGTCCCGAGAAATGCTTGCCGCGTCCCGAGCAAGGGTCGTCATGTATGACCAACTGATAGACAACGCCCTGCAGGCCTACCAAGACTACGTAGATCGCGCCGAAGAGGCAGGCCGGGTGTACAGGCTGGTCCAGAGGATCTCGGAACAAGACGTAGACGCGCTCAGCCCGACCGCCTGACACCGGACGACGGGTCACACGCGAAACCAGCCCCACTGGGCTATCCCTGCTAGCCACCCTCTTCCCCGCACTCCCCCTTCTGTTGCGTGCCGCATGCTCATGACAGAGACGCAACCGACCTGCCAGCGGCCAACAGGTCCAGGACCTTGCGGCGGAACTCGGGTGGATATCGATATGGCATGAGATCCCTCCTTTTCGGGTCAGCACACCACCAATTCAAATATCACTCATAGTGGTGGGTGCCCCGTTTCTTGGGTGGCCACTGCGATGATGTGGCTGGCCCGTTGGACCGGGGGGCGGGTCTGACCCAATTGAAATCTGGCGTGTGGAGTGCCTTTTTGGGGATCTGTCGGCCTGTCCCCCGGTCCGGGGGCGGGGTTTCGGCTTGAAGCGGATGTGACCTGATAGGGGCCTTGGTTGGCTTCCAGCATCGTGAGTGTACTGTCCGCCGCTTTGGCCCGAAACCCTCTTTGAGGCAAGAACGTAGTCCATTGGGAGGTGGGTTGAGGTTGACCCGCTTTGGTGGACACTCGAGGACTTGGGACGATGGTCCCGGG
>JAPPGV010000077.1 GCA_028821235.1 bacterium | reverse complement strand
CTAACCGACCCTCCCCCGACCCCAAACACCCGATTTGCGGAACATAGAAGCATCAAGGCGGCGAAGTCGAAGCTCCTATAAGGTCACCCCGCTCCCCGGTTCAGGACTCCCGGCTAGGGCCAGGTCGACAGATCGCGACAAAGGCACCAAAGGCCAGTTTTCGCGTGGGTCAGACCCAGCCCCAAACCGAGAGAACCCTACAAGTATGAGTGTTTTTCGCGTTCTCGTTGTGTCGGGATGGGAGCCATTACCAGGGATGAAGGTCACCCGGGAGTAGAATCCGGGCAGTCACACGAAGGCCGTTTCCCGTGACCGTGGAGGCGCTGTTGGGGGTCCCCATTCTCGACACACCCGTGGAGGTACAGGGCGTTCCGCGCCCGGGTGGGGGACATATCACCGGACCCACCCGCGGATCGCACGGCCGGAAAACGACAGCCCCGCACGCCGCCGAATCGCTACGCAACAACCGAACCAACCCACGGAGGTAATCGATGTCAGACCTGATCGATGGTCTTTCAAATGGTCTAGAGAACGCAGGAGAGACCATTCTCTCGTTCCTGCCGCGGCTGATCGGAGCTCTGATAATCCTGGTCGTCGGCTGGCTGGTGGCCCGGCTGGTCCACAGGGTGTTCCAGCGCCTCTTCAAGGCGGTGGGCCTCGACGCCCTACTCGAACGGGCCGGTCTCTCCGACCGGTTGAATGCCGCCGGCTACACCGCTACCGACCTGGCAGCGCGAGCCATCTACTGGATCGCCCTGCTGGTGGTGTTCCTCCTCACGGCCGAGGCTCTCGATGTCGAGTACCTCAGCGACATCCTGACAGGACTGATCGGATACCTGCCCCTGGTGGTGGCGGCGATCGTCATCGTCATCGTGGCGGCCGCGCTGGGTGCCTTCCTAGCCGAGTTGT
The DNA here is from genome assembly GCA_028821235.1 of bacterium. Classification (NCBI taxonomy): domain Bacteria; species bacterium. Next base: position 9,663 of record JAPPGV010000077.1, on the reverse strand, counting down.
CCACGCCGTGGTCGCAGGAACGTCACATCCGGTGGCTCCCCGCCACGGCGCGGTGGGCGGTGATCGCCCTCGGGATATTCGTCGCCCTCAACACGCTGAACATCGGCGAGGAGATAGTCAACACCCTCTTCATAGCCGTGGTCGGGACCGTGGGCGCCATCCTGGTGATCGCCTTCGGCGTGGGAGGAATATCCGCGGCCAAGGAATGGTGGGCCAGGGTCCTGCCCGACCGCGACTGACCCCACCGGGGCCGTCCATGCTTAGCACGGTCGACCCTGCTTGCGGCGACGCATGCAGGCCGCCGTTGCCTGAGTGATGGTCGCCGTGCTGGCCGCCGCCGGGTCGGGGGGCACCCTGGACGAACATCAGGTGCTCGTCTTCCTGATGCAGCTGGCCCTGCTGGTGGGGGCCGCCCGCCTGCTGGGAGGGATCGCCAACAAGCTGAGGCAGCCTCCCGTCGTGGGCCAGATCCTGGCGGGAGTGCTGATCGGCCCGAGCGTCCTCGGCAAGCTCTACCCGGGCGTCTTCGATTGGCTCTTCTCCGACTCCACCGCCGGATCGGTGGTGTACGGGGTGGCCTGGCTGGCGGTGATCATGCTGCTGGTGGTCATCGGGTACGAGACCGACCTGGGGATCATCATGCGGTTCCGCCGGGCCGCCGTCAACGTCTCGGCGGGAGGCCTGCTCGTGCCGCTGGCCGTGGTGGGGGTAGTGGCCCTCCTGACGCCGTCCTCGTTCATAGGGGATTCCGGCAGGGGCCTGTACGCCGCCTTCATGGCGCTGGCCCTGTCGGTGGCGGCCCTGCCCGTGGTCGCCAAGATCCTGGCCGACCTGGGGATGCTGCGGCGCAACTTCGGCCAGGTGACCCTGGCGGTGAGCATGACCATGGACTCCGTGGGGTGGCTCATCCTCGCCGGGCTGGCCGGAATAGCCCGGGAAGGCTTCCAGGCCTCCGACCTGCTGGCCTCTCTCGGGGGTCTGGTCCTGTTCCTGGCGCTGGCGGCCACCGTCGGCAGGTGGGCGCTCGACCAGGCGATGCGCCTGGCGCTACGGCGCGGGCGGAACCTGCCGGCCGCCCTCACGGTCAGCCTGGTGGCGGCCATCGGGGGCGGCGCCGTCACCCAGGCGCTGGGCCTCGAGGCGATCCTGGGAGCGTTCATCGTGGGGATCATCCTGGCCACGCTGCGCTACCAGGTCAGCGCGGTGAGGCACGTCCTGGAGACGGTCACCGACTCGTTCTTCGCTCCCGTCTTCTTCGCGTTCAGCGGGCTGCGGGTCGACATCGGCCTGCTGGCCAGCCCCAGCGCCATCATCTGGACCGTGGTGCTCATCGTTATAGCGGTGGCCGCCAAGATATCCGGCGCCTACGTGGGCGCGCGCCGGTCGGGTCTCAGCTCCGGAGAGGGCCTGGCCCTCGGATCGGGCCTGTCGGCGCTCGGCGCGATGGGGATCGTGGTGGCGCTGGTGGGCCTGAGCCTCGGCGTCCTGAGCGACACCGGGTACACAGTGATCGTGGTGGCGGCCATCGTCACCTCGCTGGTCGCTCCGATCATGCTGAGGCTGGCGGTGCGCGGAATGGAAGCCGGGGAGGAGGAGCAGGCCCGGCTGGAGTCGGAGGCCATCCGATCGCAGGCACAGATCCTGGGATCGAGGCGGGTTCTCCTTCCCACCCGTGGAGGCGCCAACAGCGTGTACGCCGCCCACCAACTCAAGGTCCTGTTCCCGGACGCCGAAGTAACGGTGCTGACGGTCGCCGACCGGCCCACCGGCTGGCGGAAGCGCCTGCTGGGGGACGCGGTCGAGGAGGACGCCGGCCCTGGAGAGGTGATCAGGACGCTCGGGTCCGACCGGTGCCGGTTGATCCGCCGGCGGCGCGACCCGGCCGAGGCGATCCTCAGGGAGGCCGCGCTCGGTTACGACATGGTGGTGCTGGGAGCTACCGAGACCACCGACGCCGGCCAGGTCTTCTCCACGGTGATCGACCGGGTGCTCGCCAGGCTGGAACTGCCCGCCCTCATCTTCCGCTACTCGGGTCCCGGCCCCCAGGGCGGGCTACCGGACCCCGATTCGCTCACCGTGCGGACGGTGCTGCTGTCGGTCGAGTCCAACCGGGCCTCTCGCGCCGCCGAGGAGGTGGCATACTCCCTGGCCGCCCACAACGACGGGTCGGTTCTCGCGCTGCATCTGATCGCGGAGACGCGCGACGCGACCTTCTACCTCGATCCGTCGAGCAGCAGCCAGGACCACGGGGCGGGCCTGGAGTTGGTGGAGGAGTCGGTGTCGTTCGGCGAGCGCCTGGGGGCGAGAGTGAACGCCGAGGTCAGACCGGTCACCCGCCCGGCCGGGGCCCTCGTCGAGGCCGCCAACACCGGGGGCCTGGACCTCCTGGTGATGGGCGCGACGAACCGACCTCTCAGCAGGCGGCCGTTCTTCGGATACGACATGTCCCACGTGATAAAGCACGTCGCCATCCCGCTGGTGATGGTGGCCATTCCGGACATCGTGTCCCGGTACGGATCCACGGACCGCCGGAGCGAAACCGTCTGAGTCGCGCCACGAGTTGTGGACATTGCGCCGACGCCATCCCCTCGATGCGTTCCACCACGTCCGCCGGCCTGGTGGTAGGCCGGCTCGGACGCAGGTCAGATGCCGATCCGGGGCCAGGGTCTTCCATCAGCGACATGTCCGGCCCGGGCCGAGACGATCCGGACGAGCACCCTCGTGGCCCGGTGCATGTCCTCCGCGTCCACCCACTCGTCAGGACCGTAGAAGTTCCCGGCCAGGGCGCCGAAGCCGACCGCCGGCGCTCCCAGGCAGCGGATCGGGAAGCGGATGTCCGAGGCCACGTGGGCCGGGTAGACGCGGGGAGAAGCTCGGGTCTCGGCGCGGACGGCCCGGGCGGTGAGGCCGGCCAGCGGATGGTCGGTGGGGACCTCGGCGGGGTTGGACCGGACGCCGAACAGGGCGGTCGAGCCGGCGCCGGCCTCCTTTGCCACGGCGGCCAGGCGCTCGTAGACCTCGGTGAAGGTGCCGCGGCGGAACCAGACGGCGCCCTCCGCCACGGCCTGTTCCGGTAGCACGGTCGGGCCCACGCCCGCCGAGAGGCGGTTCACGGAACACAACACGTCCTCCCGGTCCGCCCACCTGTCCACCGCGTCGAGCACTCCCCGCAGGCGATCCAGGGCATTGATCCCCTCGCGGGGGTCCTCCGAGTTCGGAGTACGGATCTCCACCGGCGGCGGACGCCGGCCCGCGGTCTCGAGACGGACGTTGAAGAACCCGCGGGTGGCGACCTTGAACTGGGCCATCCCCCGGCCGGTCTCGGCCGGATGGCAGTAGACGGCCGCCTCTACGTCACCGACCCTCTCCATGGCGGGGAGGGTCCCCAGACCACCTCCCAACTTCCCGTGGACCAGGCCCACCACCAGCCGCACCCCCTCCAGGTACGGGATCAGCGCCCGGGCCGCCGCCAGCACCGAGACCACCCCGGCCTTGTCGTCGGCGGCGCCCACACCGTGGATCCGCCCGCCGATCTCGGTGGCCCGGTACGGATCGGTCCCCCATCCGTCCCGCGGATCGGCCGGCTCGGTGTCGATGTGGGCGAACAGGAGGATGCCCGGCCCCTCGCCACCGGATGCCACCACGCTCACCAGAGCCTCCGGATCCGCGACTTCCGGCACGGGCGGGCACCACTCGGGATGTCTCTTCAGGTCGCCTACCCGGGGCCTGACCAGCTCCACCTCCATCCCGAGCCGGTCGAGTTCCTCGGCGCAGAGCTCATGGATGTCCGAAGGCTCGCCGCGCACGCTCCGCCGCGCTACCAGCGAGCCGAGCATCTCCCGCTGGTAGCCGCGCAGCCGGTCGGCCGCGCCCACCACAACCTCTGGGTCAACAGGCATGAACCCATCCTACGAACACTCACGGATCCCGGGTCGGGAGATCGCCCGGGCCGCGGCGCCGCCCACGATGGTGCAAACCGGCATCGTGTAGCATGGCGGCTTCACGGGCCCATAGCTCAGGTTGGTTAGAGCGCATCCCTGATAAGGATGAGGTCCCTGGTTCAAATCCAGGTGGGCCCACCCCTCCCCCGCTCTTCACCAGGTCCCATCCCGGCCTTGATGATTTGTTCAGGCTTCTGGAGTGGTCAGCGGCCAACTAGCCGGAGGAGGCGAACTTCGCCTCGGGCAGGGAGAACCGCCGGAGCATCGTCAGGAGCTGTTGCCGCACCGGGTCGGGCAGTTCGATGTCGCGTTCACGATTGGCCAGCCGCGCCTCCGCCTCCATCTCGCCCGGGTACAGGACCGGTTGCGACTCATCGGCCAGCCGGGTGTCCTTGAGGTGCTCGGTGAGCGTGAGGGAGCGCTCCTCGAGTTCGGCCATGGGCACGAACAGCTCGGGATCGATCACGATGATCATCGAATCGTTGCTGAAGGAACGGCCCGGATCGCCCGAGATACCCCCGCCCGACATCACCCCCGCCAGCAGTTCCACCATGAACGCGAGCGCGTAGCCCTTGTGTCCTTCGTCTCTTCCGAGCGGGAGCAACGCCCCACCCCTCGCGAAGTCCTCCGGGTCGGTGGTCGGATTGCCGTCGGAGTCGAGGATCCAGCCGGTGGGCGTGGGCGTTCCCCGCGCCCTGTACACCCGCACCTTGCCCTCCGCCGCCACCGAGGTGGCCATGTCCAGCAGGAAGGGTCCGGCCAGTCGGGACGGCACCGACATGGCTATCGGGTTGGAGCACAGCTTCCGCTCCGTGCCCCGGAACGGCGCCTGGTTGATCCCGTGGCCGCCGCCGTTGGTGAAGATCATCGACACCAGCCCCTCCCCGGCCACCTGCTCGGCGTAGCGGCCCAGGCGGCCGATGTGCTTCACCCTCCGGATGGTCACAACGCCGACCCCGGCCGTCCGGGCCTTCTCGATGGCCAGGCCGGTGGCGAAGGTGGCCACCACCTGGCCGAAGTTCCAGCCACCGTCGACCCGGGCGGTGGTGGGTGTCTCGCCGAGGATCCGGGGACGGGCGCCCGGGATCAGATCGCCGCTATGAGTCCACTCGATGTAGTCCCACAACCGGATGACCCCGTGGGAATGGTGGCCGATGACGTCGTTCTCGACCAGGTGCTCCGCCACCAGCCGGGCGTCGGCGCCGGGCGCTCCGGTCGCCCGCACTATCGCGGTGCATGTGTCCTCGAGCCGGGTGGGTGAGACCTTCCACATGCAGGTGTCCTTTCGGTCCGGCGGCGGGGGCTCGTACCCGATTGGTGTGCCGCGATTGCCAGCCGCAACGCTAGTGGTGTGGATGCGAAACGGCCGTGGCGGCGGGAGTGCGCCGGTTGGCTCGCGCCATGCTTGGAGTCACGCATGCCTGCTACCCTGCGGGCCGTCCTCCGGGGGCTCGAGAGTGCTTTGCCAGCCCGCCGGAAGAGGAGCTACGAGTTCGGTTGTGCCATGAGATATGTCGCCCCCACATCCATCGAAGAGGCCGTTTCGGTCCTAGGCGGCGCGGTTGCTGCCCAGGTGTACGCCGGCGCTACCGACTTCATTCCCCAGCTGCGGATGGGCCGGCCGGAGCCCGGGGTAGCAGTCGATCTGAAGCGGATCAATCGGCTGACCGACCTCCGCCGGGAAGGGAATACGTGGGTGATCGGCGCCGCCACCCCCTCGGCACGGCTGGGCGAGGAGAAAGACCTGGTCGCCGAGCTGCCGGGCCTGGTGGAAGCGGCGAACCTGATCGGATCCGATCAGATCCAGAGCCGCGCCAGCCTGGGCGGCAACCTGTGCAACGCCTCCCCGGCCGCCGACTCGGTACCTGCCATGGTGGTGAACGACGGTCGGGCGGTGATCGCCGGACCCGAGGGGATGAGGACCATCCCGGCGGCATCGGTGGCCACCGGCCCCGGCCGCACTTCGTTGGCGGCGGGAGAGTTCCTGGTCGAGTTGGTGTTCGATCGTCCCCCGCCCCGGACCGCGGATGCGTACCTGCGGTTCATCCCCCGCACCGAGATGGACATCGCGGTGGTCGGCGCCGGGGCCCGGCTCACGCTGGATGAGGCGGGACGGTGCCAGGAGGTGTCGGTCGCCCTAGGAGCCGTAGCGCCCACGGTGGTCATGGTTCCGGCCGCGGAGGACATCCTGGTGGGCCACGCGCTCACCGACGACGCCTTGAAGCGGGTGGCGGCGGAGGCCTCGGCGGTCTGCAACCCGATCGACGACAAGCGCGGCACCAAGGCGTACCGCCGGCAGGTGGCCGGAGTGCTGGCGGTGAGGGCCCTCAAGCTGGCCGCCGACCGCGCCGCCCGGACCGGCTGATGAAGCGCCCGCACCAGTGAGGAACCCCGTATGAGCAGAACGCACGTCACCTGCACCATCAACGGCGACCCCGCCGAGTTCCTTTGCGAGGAGGATCAGACCCTCCTGGACACCCTGCGGGACGTGGTCGGGCTGATGGGAGTCAAGGAGGGCTGCGCCACCGGTGACTGCGGGGCATGCTCGGTCATCCTCAACGGACGGCTCAACTGTTCCTGCCTGGTCTTCGCCCCGGAGGCGGAGGGGGCGACGATCGAGACGGTCGAGGGCATGGCCGGCCCGGACGGCCTCCACCCGCTCCAGGAGACCTTCCTGGAGGGAGCGGCCCTGCAATGCGGGATCTGCACCCCCGGCTTCCTGGTGGCCGGCAAGGCGCTACTGGACCGCAACCCGGATCCCACCGAGGAAGAAGTGCGCTACGCCGTCGCCGGCAACCTCTGCCGGTGTACGGGTTATGACAAGATCGTGCGGTCGATCCTGGACGCGGCCGACCGTATGGGAGAAGCCGCCCCGGCTTCATAGGGCAAAGGAGAAGGCGTGACAGTTACCGCTACCCCCACCACCGATCCCCAGCCCGGATACAAGTGGGTCGGGACCCGTCCGGTCCGCCACGACGGGCTCGACAAGGTGACCGGCCGGGCCAGGTACGGCGCCGACCTGAACCTGCCCGGGATGCTGATCGGAGCCGTGCTCCGGTCTCCCCATGCCCACGCCCGCATCCTCTCCGTCGACACCTCGGCGGCCGAGGCGATGGAAGGCGTCAAGGCGGTAGTCACGGGCGCCGACTTCCCGATGCTGGAGTCCGGCGGGGAAGGGAGCGGGGAGGAGTACTACGACCCCCGGGACCTGTGCCGCAACGTGATGGCGCGTGACAAGGTCCTCTACGAGGGCCATGCGCTGGCCGCCGTGGCCGCCACCTCCCGCCGGGAGGCACTGACGGCGCTGGCGGCCATCGAGGTCGACTACGACGTCCTACCCCACGTGCTGGACGTGTCCGAGGCCATGGCGCCCGACGCGCCAATCCTCCACGATGACCTGATCACCGAGGGGGTGGATCCGGTCCCGGACGAGCCTTCCAACGTAGCCTCACGCTACGTGATCGACCGCGGGGACATCGAGAAGGGCTTCGCCGAGGCCGACGTGATAGTGGAGCGGGAATTCGTGACCCAGCCGGTCCACCAGGGCTACATCGAGCCCCATGCGGTGGTGGCGGACGTGGGTGAGGACGGCAAGGCCACCGTCTTCTGCTCCTCCCAGGGCCACTTCATGGTGCGGTCCCACACGGCGGAACTGCTCGGATGGGAGCCGTCCCGGGTGAAGGTCATACCCGCCGAGATCGGCGGGGGCTTCGGTGGCAAGACGACCGTGTACGTGGAGCCGGTGGCGGCCCGGCTGTCGCAGAAGGCCGGCCGCCCGGTCAAGATCGTCATGACCCGCGACGAGGTGTTCCGCGCCACCGGTCCCACCTCGGGGTCCAAGATACGTCTCAAGGTGGGCGCCACCAGGGACGGCACGCTGACCGCGGTGGAGGGCTCCATGGCCTACCAGGCGGGCGCCTTCAAGGGCTCGCCGGTGAGCCTGGGATGCATGTGCGCCTTCGCCCCCTACGCGATCGAGAACGTGCTCTTGGAGGGCCTGGACGTGGTGGTGAACATGCCGAAGGTGGCCGCCTACCGGGCGCCCGGAGCGCCGATGGCGTCGTTCGCCTCCGAGACGTTGCTGGACGAGGTCGCGGAGCAGCTGGGCATCGATCCGCTCGAGCTCCGGCTCCGCAACGCCGCCGAGGAAGGTGTGCGGTCCGTATACGGCCCGGTCTACAAGCGGATCGGCTTCAAGGAGACGGTGGAGGCGGTCCGGGACCATCCGCAGTACTCGACCGAGCTCGGGCCCAACCAGGGCCGGGGGGTGGCGAGCGGCTTCTGGTTCAACTTCGGGGGCAGCTCGAGCGCCACGGTCCACATCAACGAGGACGGGACCGCCTCGGTGCTCACCGGCAGCCCCGACATCGGCGGGAGCCGGGCCTCGATGGCGCTGATGGCCGCGGAGGAACTGGGCATCGACGTCTACGACATCACCCCCATCGTCAGCGACACCGAATCGGTCGGCTACACCGACGTCACCGGAGGAAGCCGGGTCACCCACGCCACCGGCTTGGCGGTCATAGACGCCTGCCGCAAGGTGGTCACCGACCTGCGGGCCCGGGCCGCCAAGGTCTGGGACGTCGATGTCGAGGAGGTCGAGTGGGTGGACGGACGGGCCCAGCACGTCTCCGGGGACCGGGCGCCCATGACCACCAGGGACCTGGCCGCCGGCGCCGCCGGGACGGGCGGCCCGGTCACGGCCAGCGCCGCCGTGAACGCGCGGGGAGCAGGGGTCGCCTTCTCGACCCAGGTGTGCGACGTGGAGGTCGATCCCGAGACCGGCGCCGTGAAGATCCTCCGGTACATGACCGCCCAGGATGCGGGGCGGGCCATCCATCCGAGCTATGTCGAAGGACAGATGCAGGGCGGCGTGGCCCAGGGAATCGGCTGGGCGCTCAACGAGGAGTACATCTTCGACACCGGCGGGACCATGGAGAACCCGGGATTCCTGGACTACCGGATGCCGGTCGCCTCCGACCTGCCGATGATCGACACGGTGATCGTCGAGGTGCCCAATCCGGGCCATCCCTACGGGGTACGGGGCGTGGGCGAGGTGGGCATCGTGCCCCCCATGGCGGCGGTGGCGAATGCCATACACGACGCCACCGGCCTGCGGATGAGCGAGCTGCCCATGTCGCCGGTGAAGGTGCTGGAGGCAATCGGCGCCAACGGCGGCTGACATGGCCCGGGTGATCTTCGGATCGGCGCTGCGGCGCTACACCGGAGGGGTCGGAGAGGTCGAGGTCGAGGCCACCACGGTGCGCTCGCTGATCAACGCCCTGGACCGGCGGTTTCCCGGCCTGGGAGAGCACCTGGGGTCGGGCATGGCGGTGGCGATCGACGGCGAGATCATGACCGACGCCCTCTACGAGCCCGTCCCCGAGGGCGCCGAGGTCCACTTCCTGCCGCCCATCGGAGGCGGCTGAGCGGACCCCGTACGTGGGACCTTCTGCGCCTCCGCGCCGCGGCGACGTGACCCCACTGCTCGACCTTCCTCCCAACCGTGGCCCGGTTTTTTCTCGGTCTGCCCGGCAAGGGTGATATCTGTCACACCCCCACCATACGTTGCCTGTCGCCAAGCACCTACACCGGCCGCTGAGGCAACCCGATCGGTTCGGCCGGTCCGAGGGAACAAACAAGGCTTCATGGAGCGAACAGCCGTTTCCCGGCATCCGGCCGGGCATGGCCGACCACGCTCCAAGCCAGGATGGGTGGTGGC